>JBEDBF010000001.1:0-42303 GCA_041177405.1 Chloroflexota bacterium
GTGAAACGCGCCGCTGGGCTGTGTGAGCCCCTCCTGCTACACTCCGCCCGTGGGAGAGGTCGTCGAGCCAAGGAACCTCGGCCGGGCGCAGGTCATTGTTTGCGCCAACCAGAAGGGAGGCGTGGGGAAGACCACGACCGTGCTCAATCTTGCGGCGGAGCTTGCCCATGCGGGACACAAGGTACTCGTAGTCGATCTTGACCCCCAACGCAATCTGACGAGTGGCCTCGGCTTTGTTACACCGCAAGGTGCTCCGACCGCCTACGACCTGTTAGTGGGACGTCGTCCGGCGCACGAGCTCGCCCAGGCAACCTCCATTCCGAACCTGAGTCTGATCCCAGGTTCGGCCGATCTGGCAGGCATTGATGTTGAGCTCGCAGCGGGCGATGAGAGCGGCGAGCGACAACTTGCTGCGGGTCTGCGGCTGGCTGGCGATGCGGAGGTCGTGCTTGTGGACACTCCGCCCTCCCTTGGGTTGGTAACAATCAGCGCCTTTGCGGTGGCCGACTCCGTACTTGTCCCCGTGCAGTGCGAGTACTACGCGCTTGAAGGCCTCTCCCAGCTCATGGCAACGACGTTCGCGACCGATTGAACCCAGACTTAGAGGTGAACGGCTTCCTCCTCACCATGCTCGATCCACGCACAAAGCTCGGGGGGGATGTGGTGCGGGAGGTAGAGAGCCACTTCGGCGATCTCGTCTACCGAGCCCGCGTGCCACGCTCCGTCCGCCTCGCGGAAGCGCCAAGCCACGGGATCTCAATTCGGAGCTATGCGCCTGGGAGTTCTGGCGCGGAGTCGTATGCTCAGGCGGCGAGCGAGTTTGCAACCCGCGTCTTTGGGAGTGCGGCGTGAGAGATAGGGGGGTTCGACCATGGTGAAGAAGGCGACCGGACTTGGGCGTGGCCTCGGAGCGCTCATTCCAGAGGCGGCGAGTGCAGCGGGAGCCGTCCGTGCTCAGCCTCGTCGCACATTCAATCAGACGGAGCTTGAGCAGCTCGCGGAGAGCATCCGCCAGCACGGTGTGATCCAACCGATCCTTGTTGAGGAGGGTGCGAACGGCTTCACGTTGATCGCTGGGGAGCGCCGTCTTCGTGCATCGAAACTCGCCGGCCGCACCACGATCCCAGCGGTCGTGCGCACCGTGGACAACCAGTCACGCCTTGAACTGGCACTGATCGAGAATGTGCAGCGCAGCGACCTCTCCCCGATCGAAACGGCGCAGGCGTACCGTCGACTCGCCGACGAGTTCGGCATGACGCAAGAGCAGATCGCAACCGTTGCAGGGAAGGCGCGCGCCACCGTCGCAAACACAATGCGCCTTCTTGACCTAAGCGCTGACGTCCAGGAGGAGGTCACGGCTGGGCGACTCAGTGAGGGACATGCTCGAGCGCTTGTTGGTCTCCCGGAGAGTGAGCAGGCGTGGCTCGCGCGCAGTTTCGTGCGTGACGGCGTGACCGTGCGTGGCGCCGAGGCCGCCGCTTCAACTATCCGAGAAGCGGGGCGCGGTACAATAACAACGAAGAAACCGCACGGAACCGCCACAAGTAGTGAGCTTGCGGCCGTCCAGCGCGGTCTTGAACAGGCACTCGGGACACCGGTGCGGATCAAGCCTGCCGGCGCAGGTGGCCAGATCGTCATTGAGTACTACTCGGCGGAAGAACTCGCAAGACTTGTCGACCAAATCAAGGGGGAACGTTAGTGGCGGGTAAGAAAAGCGGTACTGAAATCGCTAAAAAGCCAGAAAAACCCAGTTCTTCAGTAAAATCTGCCACTTCGGCAGCGAAGAAAGGGGGCGAGTACGGTGCCTCCAGCATCCAGGTGCTTGAGGGGCTCGATGCGGTCCGCAAACGCCCAGGAATGTACATCGGCTCAACCGATGAGCGCGGACTCCACCATCTCGTCTACGAAGTTGTAGACAACTCTGTCGACGAAGCAATGGCGGGACACGCCACGCGCATTCTTGTGCGCATTCATAAAGACAACGCGATTGAAGTGATCGATGACGGCCGAGGCGTGCCGGTTGGCAAACATTCAACAGGAAAAGATGCACTCGAAGTTGTGCACACCGTCTTACATGCCGGAGGAAAGTTTGGTGGCGGCGGATACAAAGTTTCGGGTGGACTTCACGGCGTTGGTGTCTCTGTTGTAAACGCACTTAGCGTGAAGCTGCGCGTTGAGTCTGCACGCGACGGTTTTGTTTGGACACAAGAGTACGAGCGTGGGAAACCGAAGACAAAGGTGACAAAGGCTGGACCTGCGGGCGCTCGCCGCGGAACGCGCACCATCTTCCATCCGGATCCAGAGGTCTTCTCAACGACTGAGTACTCTTTTGAGACGCTTGCAAATCGAATGCGCGAATCCGCATATCTCAACAAGGGACTCTGGTTGACCCTGATTGACGACCGCGCAGATCGCGAAGCCACGTTCTACTTCCAGGGTGGCATCGTCTCGTTTGTTCGCCACTTGAATCGACGGCGCAAAACGACGCATGATCGACCGGTCTACTTGGAGCGCGTCGACGGCACCACGAGCGTTGAAGTTGCATTCCAGTATCAGAGCGACTCATGGTCCGAAACGCTCCTTGCATTTGCCAACAACATCAACACCGTTGATGGCGGAACACACGTCACCGGATTCCGTGCCGCACTTACCAGCTCGCTCAACGACTGGGGCCGCAAGAACGGCGCAATCAAAGACAACGACCCGAACCTCACCGGGGAAGATGTGCGCGAAGGATTGACCGCAGTCATCTCAGTCAAGCTTGTTGATCCGCAATTTGAAGGGCAGACAAAGGCAAAGCTCGGCACCGCCGAGGTGAAAGGGATTGTGCAGACCGCGGTCAACGCCGGACTCTTGCAGTTCCTTGAGGAGAATCCGAGCGACGGCAAGGAAGTGATTCGGCAAGCGCTGAACGCGGCGCGCGGTCGTGAAGCGGCGCGCAAGGCGCGTGACCTCGTGTTGCGCAAAGGCGCACTTGAAGGAAGCGCGCTTCCAGGAAAGCTCGCCGACTGCCAGGAGCGCGATCCAGCAAAGTCAGAGCTTTACATCGTGGAGGGCGAGTCTGCCGGTGGCTCTGCAAAGCAGGGACGCGATCGCCGCTTCCAGGCAATCTTCCCACTGCGTGGCAAGTTGCTCAATGTTGAGAAGGCACGCATCGATAAGATCTTGGGGAGTGACAACATTCGCACGCTGATCGTTGCCCTCGGCGCAGGGATCCAAGACAGCAGCAGCTCATTTGATCTTGCAAAGTTGCGCTACCACCGCGTCATCATCATGACAGACGCGGATGTTGACGGCGCGCATATCCGAACGCTGCTGCTCACCTTCTTCTACCGCTACATGCCGGCCATCATCGAGGCTGGGTACCTCTATATTGCACAGCCACCGCTCTACCGCATCAGCACGGGCAAGGAGACAAAGTACGCAGCGTCAGAGAAAGAGCGTGACGCGGCGGTGGCATCATTCAAGACAAAGAACGTCAACGTGCAGCGCTTCAAGGGACTCGGCGAGATGAACGCTGAACAACTCTGGGAGACCGCGATGAATCCGGAGAATCGCGTCTTCCTGCAGGCGCGCATTGAAGATGCGGCCGCTGCAAATGAGATCTTTGAGATGTTGATGGGCGAGCGGGTCGAGCCTCGACGAGATTTCATTAAGGCTGAGGCGCGCAAAGTTCAGAACCTCGACGTCTGATCGACTCGATTGAGTAACGCCACGATCGAACTGATTGAAAGGGGGTGACGAGATGGCAAAGGGTCCAGCTGGCAAGGGTCCAGTAGATAACGGCGCAGACGGGATCAGCCCGGGCGGCGTGAGCGTCACCAGCGTGAAGTCGATCCGAATCGAAGACGAGATGCGCACGAGTTACCTCGATTACGCCATGAGCGTGATCGTGGCTCGTGCCCTCCCAGACGTGCGTGACGGCCTCAAGCCAGTCCATCGCCGCATCCTCTACACCATGGGCGAGATGGGTCTCTCAGGGGGCTCGGCCTATCGGAAGTGCGCCGCGATCGTCGGTGAGGTCATGGGTAAGTACCACCCGCACGGCGACGGCGCCCTATACGACGCACTTGTCCGCCTGGCGCAAGACTTCTCCATGCGCCACCCGCTCGTTGATGGCCAAGGAAACTTCGGCTCCGTCGACGGCGACTCGGCCGCTGCGATGCGCTACACCGAAGCGCGCCTCACCGCGATCGCCGGCGAAATGCTCGCCGATATCGATCACGAGACTGTTGACTTCACACCAAACTATGACGGCACGCAGAAGGAGCCGAGCGTCCTCCCCTCGCGCATGCCAAATCTGCTCGTCAACGGATCGGCAGGGATCGCCGTTGGCATGGCGACCAATATTCCGCCGCACAACCTTGGCGAGATCGCGGACGCCGCCATTGCACTCGTTGAGAATCCACAGCTCACCGCAGAAGAGTTGAGTGCGATCGTCCTCGCGCCAGACTTCCCAACTGGCGGCGTGCTCTACCGCTACGACCACATCAAGAATCCACTCACCGGCAAGACCGAGCGCGTTGACGCGATTCGACAGATGTACGCACACGGTCGCGGGCGCGTCGTTGTAGAAGGGAAGACAAGCTTTGAAGAGGCGCGTGGCGACCGCACCGCCATCATCATTCACGAACTCCCGTATCAGGTGAACAAGGCGACACTCGTTGAGAAGATTGCCGACCTCGTCAAAGAGGGCCGCATTGAGGGGATTTCCGATCTACGTGACGAGTCAGACCGCGACGGGATGCGCATCTACGTTGAGGTGAAGCGCGACGGCAATCCGCACAAGGTGCTCAACAAGCTCCTGAAGCTCACACCGCTTCGCGCCGCATTCAGCATGAACATGCTCGCGCTGGTCGATGGTCAGCCACAAACACTCTCGCTGAAGTCTGTACTGCAGCACCACATTGAACACCGCCGCGTCATCGTTCGTCGACGCACGGAGTTTGAACTGAAGAAGGCGCAGGAGCGCGCACACATCTTGGAAGGCTTGAAGATTGCGCTGGACAACCTTGACGCAGTCATCAAGACAATTCGTGCCGCCGCAGATGTGGACGTTGCGCGCGAACAGTTGATGACCAAATTCAAGCTGAGCGAACTGCAGGCGCAGGCAATCTTGGACATGCGCCTCGCCCGACTCGCCGCACTCGAGCGCAAGAAGATTGAAGACGAGTACCTAGAGGTTCTTGCGCTGATCAAGGAGCTTCAGGACATCCTTGCGAATCCGAAGCGTGTCTCCAAGATCATTGCTGCTGAGTACGCGAAGATGAAGGAGAAGTTCGGAGATACGCGACGCACTCGTATCGCACAGGACGCCACACGCGAGATGTCCGACGAGGATCTCATTGCGGACGAAGACGTGGTGATCACGGTTAGCGGTCGCGGCTACATCAAGCGCCAGCCGCTCACGGCGTACCGACAACAGCATCGCGGCGGCAAGGGCGTGCGCGGGATGACCACGCGTGAAGAGGATGCAGTGAAGTCACTCCAGGTTGCGAACACGCACGACTGGGCCTTCTTCTTCACAAACAAGGGTCGCTGCTTCAGCACCAAGGTGCATGAGATTCCAGACGCATCTCGACAGAACAAGGGAATCCCGATCGTCAATCTGCCAGGTGTCCAGGTCGAATCTGGTGAAGTTCCGGTTGCAACGGTCATCCTGCAGAACTTCAACGCTGGTGGCTACCTCGCCTTCTCCACCAAGAAGGGTGTGATCAAGAAGACGGCGCTCGAGCAGTTTGAGAAGGTTCGTTCGTCTGGAATCATCGCGATCACCCTTGATAAGGGCGATGAGCTTGCGCAGGTGATTCCAACCTCGGGCGAAGACGACATTGTGCTCGCCACGCGACAGGGTCGCATCTGCCGCTTCCATGAGAAGGAGGCGCGACCGATGGGGCGCTCCGCCGGCGGCGTTATCGGAATCCGCATCGCCCGACAGGGTGACCTTGTGGTGGCCGCGGCGGTGGTGGAGCCTGGAGCCGACCTCCTCGTTCTCACCGAGACCGGCTTCGGGAAGCGCGTCCCAGTTGGAGCGTTCAGCCGCAAGCACCGCGGCACCCAGGGTGTCCGTCTGATTCCACTTGAGGGTCGAAAGACGGGACCGGTTGTGGCCGTGCGCCAGGTGAGTGAGGCCGACGAAGAGGTCATCTTGATCAGCGCTGAGGGCCAGGTGGTGCGCACGAAACTTGAGACCATCGCGACTCGCAATGACGGCAGCTCCCAAGGCGTGCGTGTCATGACCCTTCGCGAAGGGGACAAGGTGGCGGGGATCGCCGCCTTCCGCACAGGGCTAGCAAAGCGCGACGCCGACGGCGAGAATGAGGGCGCCCCTGACGGGGAGGCCAGCCCCCCTCGAACGAAGGCAGCCAAGGCCGCGGCAACGAAGACCCCAGCGAAGGGGAAGGCGAAGCCAGCGGCTAAGGTGAAGGCGAACAGCGCGAAGGCGAGCGCAACAACAAAGACGAGCAAGGCGAACAAGGCGAACAAGACGGTCAAGACGAAACCTACGAAGCGGCGATAGGGATCGGAGGACGGCGATGAGGGCAGATTCAATCGACGTCTACACGGGAAATGCAAACCCAGAGCTTGCGAGCAAGATTGCACGCTATCTCGGACGTGAGCTCGGCAAGGCGGAAGTGTTCGCCTTTGCCAACGAGAACATCTTCGTCAAGATCCTTGACAACGCGCGAGAGAAAGATGTCTTCATTGTCCAGCCAACGTCACGCCCAGTGAGCACCTCCATCATGGAGCTGCTGATCATGATCGATGCATTTAAGCGCGCATCTGCTGGACGCATCACTGCCGTCATCCCCTACTACGGATATGGACGCTCTGACAAGAAAGACCAGCCGCGTGTGCCAATCACGGCCCGACTCGTTGCCGACATGTTGCAAGTTGCTGGCGCAAACAGAATCCTCACCATGGACCTCCACCAGGGACAGCTGCAGGGATTCTTCAACGTCCCTGTCGATGAGCTCACCGCGGTGCACATGCTCTCCAACTACATCCGACAGAAAGGGACCGAGAACCTTGCCGTTGTGACCGACCTTGGTTTCGCAAAGCGTGCGCGCACCTTTGCAGAACTTCTTGATGCACCGCTCGCGATCGTCGAGAAGCGACGTGAAGGGAACGACGACCACGCTGAGGTCCTCAATGTCATCGGCGATGTGAAGGGGAAGCGCGTCATCATTGTGGATGATGAGATCGACACTGCGGGAACGCTCACCGAGACGGTGCGCGCGATTGAGAAGGCGGGGGCGATCGAAGTGACCGCCTGTGCGACACACGGCGTCTTTTCCGGCCCCGCAATCGAGCGCATCGACGCATCGGCTGTGCGAGAGGTGATCGTCACCGACTCAATCCCAATGCCTGCTGGAGTGAGCAGCCCAAAGATCAAGCGTCTCTCTTCGGCGCCACTCTTCGGTGAAGCCATCAAGCGCATTCATCTTGGCGAGTCGGTGGGTGCGCTCTTTGGGAAAGAGGCCTCCATGGCGGAGGAGATGGTCTTCTGGGATGGCGAACATGCTGGACTCCCATCAACATCGAACGGCAACGGTCGCGCGGCGATCGGCGCCGCTGGTGCGAAGCGCCGGGCGAAGTAGACATGACGCTGAAGCTGCACCGTCCAGATGAGCGCGGCGTGATCACCGCTCACGAACCAGAGCGGCGCGCAGACTGGCGCGCCACACTTCGCAGTCCGCGGTGGAACGCGGCACCACTCAAGAATCCTGAGATGAATCCGACGAGCCGCCCCGCGAGCGTCGTCTATTGGCTCGTATTGGGCGCGATCACGTTTGGCATTCTCATGCTGGGGTACGGCTCCGGCTTCTGGCGCTAAGGCTCGCTCGTGGTGTTTGGCTTCCTCTCACGTCTTGTTGACTCCAACGATCGGGAGCTGAAGCGACTCGAGCCAATCCTCACCGCCGTCAACGCGCGCGCTGACGAAATGGAAGCCGCGAGCGCAGATGAGATTCGTGGCCGCATGGAGGCGATCGCCGCAGACCTACGTGCGCAATATGGCGACGAGCAGAAGCAGCGCCTTGAAGCGGCACTTCCAGAAATCTTGGCGGCGGCGCGCGAGGCGGCGAGGCGCACAATCGGTCTGCGCCCGTATGACGTGCAGATCCTCGGCGCAATCGTCCTCCATCAAGGGAGGATCCCGGAGATGCGCACCGGCGAAGGGAAGACGCTCGTCGCCCCACTCGCCGCAGCGGCCAACGCACTCACCGGTGACGGTGTGCACGTCATCACCGTCAATGACTACCTGGCGCGCCGCGACGCCCAGTGGATGGGGCCACTCTTTGCCTTTCTAGGCATCTCGCTCGGGGTGATCACGCACGACTCCTCATATCTCTATGACCCAGAGTTCAGCAGCGGCGAGGAGCGCACCGCACGTCTGCGACCGGTGACTCGCCGTGAAGCGTATGCGGCGGACGTCACCTACGGCACCAACAACGAGTTCGGTTTTGACTACCTCCGAGACAACATGGTCACGGAACTCGAGGCGCGGGCGCAGCGCGGACACGCCTTTGCGATCGTTGACGAGGTGGACAACATCCTCATCGATGAGGCGCGGACGCCACTCATCATCAGCGGCCAGGCTGCCGAATCTCAGGATCTCTACCAAGTCTTCGCGAAGCTCGTCCCTCGCCTGAAGGAGCGCCCTGCCGGCACCCTTGAGGGTGGTGACTACTTCGTTGACGCAAAAGAGAAGGCGGTTTCACCAACCGAAGAGGGCGTCGCAAAGATTGAGAAGGCGCTCGGCGTTGAGAACCTCTACAGCGGCGACCCGCTGATGGCGCGACACTTTGAGTCTGCGCTGCGCGCTCACGCGCTCTTCAAGCGCGACCGCGACTACATCATTGAAGACGGCGAGATCGTCATCGTGGACGAGTTCACCGGACGCAAGATGCCTGGCCGACGCTGGTCAGAGGGTCTTCATCAGGCCGTTGAGGCGAAGGAGGGGCTCCGCGTCCAGCGCGAATCCGTCACGATGGCAACGATCACCTTCCAAAACTATTTCCGCCTCTACAAGAAGCTCGCTGGCATGACGGGAACCGCAATGACCGAGGCGGAAGAGTTCAGCAAGATTTACAACCTTGAAGTCACATCAATCCCAACGCATCGACCCATGGTCCGCGTTGACGAACCAGACCTTGTGTATCGAACGGTTCGAGCAAAAGATGCGGCGATCGTTGCGCACATCAAAGAGCGCAGCGCTGCTGGCCAGCCCGTGCTTGTAGGAACGACTTCAGTGGAGCGATCCGAACACCTCTCTTCGCTCCTGAAGCGTGAAGGTGTTGCGCACAACGTCTTGAATGCGAAGCAGCACGAGCGCGAAGCGCCCGTTGTTGCACAGGCGGGACGGCCAGGTACGGTCACGATTGCAACCAACATGGCCGGACGCGGAACAGACATCAAGCTCGGTGGAGATCCGGCGGGGCTCGCCTCTGAGGCGCTCCGCGTGAAGGGGCTGAACCCGGCCGAAGTAGACCGCGAAACATATGCAGCGGCACTTGCAGACGCGGAGCGCACATGTGAATCCGAGCGTCAGGTTGTGCTCGCGGCGGGTGGCCTGCGTATTGTTGGTACAGAGCGTCACGAATCTCGCCGCATCGACAACCAGTTGCGTGGACGAGCGGGGCGACAGGGTGATCCTGGTTCGTCGCGCTTCTATCTCTCGCTTGAAGACGATCTGATGCGACGCTTCGCTGGCGAACGAGTGGTTGGCCTGATGGATCGACTCGGCTTCGACGAGAGCCAGGCGCTTGAGTCCGCAATGGTGAGCCGCACCATTGAGGGCGCGCAGACGCGCGTAGAGGGCTACAACTTCGATATTCGAAAGCGCGTCGTGGAGTTTGACGACGTGATCAACATGCAGCGTGCAACCGTGTACGGGGAACGCGACCGCGTGCTGCGCGGCGAAAACCTCACTCGCACAATCCAGGATGCGCTGTATGGCGAAGTTCGCGCACTTGCAGTTACGCACTGCCCCCCAGGTCTCACTGGGGAGTGGAACCGAGAGGCACTTGCCACTGAGCTGAAGCGATTCGGCGTAGAGCCACCGGCCGCACTGGAAACGATCGTTGAAGACTCGGTCTTGTATGAAGCGCTAGAGGCTGCGGCTGATGCCGCGCTCGAGAAGAAGGCGGCTGAGGTGGGCGAAGCGCTTTGGCCGCGCGTTGAGCGTGCGGTGATCCTGCGCAGCATTGACCAACTCTGGGTTGAGCACCTCACCGAGGTTGATGATCTTCGTCGCGGGATTGGTCTGCGCGGGCATGCACAGGTTGACCCGTTGAACGCGTTCAAGATCGAGGCGTTCAAGCTGTATGAGGAGTTCCAGTCGCACATTCGCGTCAGCATTGGGCGAGCCATTTTGCGCGTCAGCCTTGTTCAGGAGAAGCGAGCACCTGCACCGGTCGCAGTAAAGACCGTTGGCGGGAGCTCCGAGGCGGCGAGCGCCGCTCCGCGCGCGTCCGCAACGGTATCGCCTGCGTTGAAGGCTGGCCGAAACGACGCCTGCCCGTGTGGTTCGGGGAAGAAGTTCAAGAAGTGCCACGGGGCATAGCCCCTGCTACGATCGCGAACGTGAAGCAGCAACACCCCGTCGTCGCCTCCGTGCGACCGAGTGAGCGCCTCCGGTGAGCGTCGACGCCGCCGGCCTGCGCGACCTGCTCGGCCGTATCGAAGCCACGTCGGGGCGGCTTTGACCCAGCCCTAAAGGGGGCGCGCCTCGCAGAGATTGAGACGCAGATGCTCGCCCCAGGGTTCTGGGATGACCAGCGCAGCGCACGTCGACTCGCCCGCGAAGCGGAGGGGCTCCGTGAAGAGATCACCCTCTGGCAAGAGCTCACCACCGCGGCGCGCGACCTCGGGGAACTCTTCGAGTTAGCCACTTCGGAGGGCGATGAGGCGCTGCTCGCTGAAGTGGCGCAGAAGAGTGCGCAGGTGGAGCTGGACTTCCAGAAGGCACGCACTTCACTCCTCTTTGCTGGTGAGTATGCGGACGCGGATGCGATCGTAACCATCCAGGCTGGAGCTGGCGGTACTGAAGCGTGCGATTGGACCGCCATGCTGCTTCGCGCGTACATGCGGTGGGCGGAACGACACGGATTTGCCCACGAGATCGTTGACTTCACCGAGGGTGAGGGTGCGGGCTACCGAAGCGTTGCGCTTGAGATTCGTGGCCGCAATGTGTTTGGCTGGTTGCGCGCAGAGCGTGGCGTCCACCGCATGGTGCGCATCTCTCCGTTCGATGGACAGAAGCGGCGACAGACCACCTTCGCCATGTTTGAGGTGATCCCAGAGGTTGAGGATGATCAGGACGTGGTGTTGAACTGGGATGAGATTCGCGTTGATACATTCCGGTCAAGCGGTGCTGGCGGACAACACGTCAACAAGACAGAGTCGGCGGTTCGACTCACGCACCTTCCAACCAACATTGCGGTCTCAAGCCAGAATCAGCGCTCACAGATGCAGAACCGTGAGACGGCAGAGAAGATGCTGCGCGGCAAGTTGATCGAACTGAAGATTCGAGCGCGCGAGGATGAGCTGGCGCGCGTGCGAGGAGAGACCGTCGTTGCAGGCTGGGGAAGCCAAATTCGCAGTTATGTCTTCCATCCGTATCAGATGGTGAAAGATCACCGCAGTGGACACCAGACCGCAGATACCGCTGGCGTCATGGATGGGGACTTTGACCCCTTCATTCTTGCGGAACTTGAGCGGCTCGCGATCGGTGCGCCAGCTGCAGCGGCGGGGCCAGACGATGAGTAACCTAGAGCGCATGGAGCGTGACGCCGCCGTAGATGGACCGGCTACTGAACCAGTCGTTACCCTGCGTGACGTAAGTGTTCGATACCCGAGCGGACACACGGCGCTTGAGGGCGTCAGCCTCACGATCAATCGTGGTGAGTTCGCCTTCCTTGTTGGCCCCTCTGGTGCAGGCAAGTCATCGCTGATCGGCCTTCTTGTCCGCGACGTCGTCCCCGCCGCTGGCGAGGTGCACGTTGCAGGACATGCGGTGCACAGCCTCGAACCGAGCGAGGTCCCGTACCTACGCCGACGTGTTGGCGTGGTCTTTCAGGATTTCCGCCTCCTCCAGCGGCGAACCGTTCGCGAGAACACCGCCTTTGCGCTTGAGGTTACGGGTGCCCCGCAGGAAGAGGTTGACGCTGCCGTAGAGCGCGCGCTCCGCATTGTTGGACTATCGGCGCTTGCTGAACGCTACCCCAGCGCTCTCTCAGGAGGTGAGCAGCAGCGCGCGGCGATTGCGCGCGCGATCGTTGCAAATCCAGAGCTGTTGATTGCCGATGAGCCGACCGGCAACCTTGATCCGCTGATCAGTTGGGAGATCATGGAGCTGCTCGGACAGATCAATCAACTCGGTGTCACGGTACTTGTGGCAACGCATGACTCTGACGTTGTCACCACGCTACGAAGACGCGTGATCGGCCTTGAGGGGGGGCGCCTGATTCGGGACGAGGCGCGCGGGACATACCATCGTGCAGGCTGAGCAGCACAACCGCGAAGGGGGCTGATCGTGAGTAGAGCGCAGAACGGTCGTCTGATTCGGCTAAGCATCTCAGCCGCGGTCAACGGCCTTTCCCGAAACAGGCTCGCCACAGTTGCGGCGACCATGACCATGACGCTGATGCTGCTCGTTCTCGCCTCGGTGCTGGTGATCCGTGCCGGACTTGATGCCGCCCTCAGCTATGCAGACTCGAAGGTGGAGGTGGTCGCCTACCTGAAGGTCGGCGCCTCCGAGGAGCGTGCGAACTCGCTTCGCAACGAGATCCTCAAGATCGATGGGGTGAAGGAGGCTACCTACATTACCGCCGACGAGGCGCTCGCCGCCTTCCGTGAACGGCTGAAAGAGCGAGGTGAACCGGACCTCACGGGTGAGCTCGATCAGAATCCGCTCCCGGCCAGTTTTGAGATCGCCCTCAACAGCCCAGGTGAAACCGCGAAGGTGGCAGACGCGCTGAGTCGACTTCCCTCCGCCGCACTTTTTTCACGAATCGTTGACGGCCGCGCGGTCGCAGAGAGCCTTGCTGGCATCACCTCAGCGCTTCGCATCGCCGGTTTGATCGTGTTGATCGGTTTCTCACTCGCCGTCCTTGCCGTTGTTGTCAACGCCATTCGACTCGCGATCCTCGCGCGAAGCGATGAGATCGCGATCATGCGCCTTGTCGGCGCAACATCAACGTGGGTGCGCCTCCCCTTCATCATTGAAGGGTTGATCATTGGAGGCGCGGGCGCGCTGATCACGCTCTTCATCTTCGGCATCCTTGGCGCGGGAATCAGCACCATCATGCTGAACCTCTTCCGCGTCCTCCCTATTGAGACGTCTGGCATTCTTCTTGGGCAGGTTGCCGTCACCGTGCTCGTCGCCGGATTTGGGCTTGGCGCGCTCGGTGCACTACTCTCACTTCGTGGTCGTCTGAACTCGTAGGGCGCAGGAGGGCGTATGCAACAACGTGAGGACTTAGGTGGTGCTGGTCGGCGGCCACTCGTCACACGAGTAGGGGCTCTCCTTCTCGCAGCCCTCCTCGCATTTGGCGCGTACACGCTCGGATATAACAGTGGCAGCACGGCAGCCAGCGGTACTGGTGCCGCTGGCGCAATCGACCTTTCACGATTCAACGAAGTGCTCGACCTTGTTGAATCACGGCATGTTGGCGACAAGACGGAAGAGGCACTCGTTGACGGTGCCATCAAGGGCCTCGTTGAGTCCCTCAACGATCCGTACTCGCAATATCTCACCGGCGAAGAGATGGATGCACTTGTTGAGGGGCTCTCTGGAAGCTTCGAGGGGATTGGTGCCGTCATCGAGAGTCGCGGGCCAGAAGGCGAAGCGTGCACGACGCTCGGGCCAGACTGTTACCTCTTGGTGGTCTCCCCGATTGATGGTTCGCCAGCAAAGGCGGCGGGCGTTCAGAGCGGCGACCGCATCACCTTGGTTGACGGTGCCACCGTGGATGGAGAGACGTTAGACGAAGCGGTCCTACGAGTGCGCGGCGAGAAGGGGACGAGCGTCGTGATTACCATCGTTCGAGGCGACGCCGCACCGATCAACCTGACGATCGTCCGCGACGTCATCACCGTTCCTGCAGTTGAACCAAAGACGCTTGAGACGTCAAGCGGTGCACCGGTGAGCTATCTGCGACTCGCTGAGTTCAGTGAGATTGCGGGTGATCAGTTTGATCAGGCGCTGCAAGAGGTGATTGATGCGGGAGTCAAGCGAATCATCTTGGACTTGCGAGATAACCCGGGCGGATACCTCTCTACCGCGTTGCAGATCGCAAGTGAGTTCATCCCTGATGGTGTGGTCTACATGGAGGAGACGAGCGACGGGAGGCGGACCGAAACCTCCGCGAGCGGCGGGGGTCTCGCAACCGATCCGTCCATCAAGCTCGTCGTGCTCATCAATAAAGGGAGTGCGTCTGCGAGCGAGATTTTGGCTGGCGCGTTGCGCGACCGCGGGCGCGCAACTCTTGTTGGAGAGACCACCTTTGGCAAGGGTGTGGTGCAGACCTTCATCGACCTTAAGGATGGGTCGGGCTTGAAGCTCACGATCGCAAAGTGGCTCACCCCAAACGGCACGTGGGTAAACAAGGTGGGGCTCGCCCCGGATTACCCGGTCGCAACGCCCGCCACCCCTGGCGAGAGCGATCCTGCCCTAGAGAAGGCGTTGGAACTCCTGAAGTAGCGCGCCGTACGCTCAGTCGCGTCGCCCCTTGCGTCAGAGCGCGCCGAGCCGTATCGTCTACGGCAGACGGAAGGAGGTGGTGTGCAGTGTCAATAGACAGTTGTACGACCGCCTCTCGTGAGGTCGGCGAATAACCGATCCCGAGAGCGGTAACGTTCTGAGAGGGCGCTGGCCGCAAGGTCAGCGCCCTTTCTATTCGCATCAGCCACGCTCCGCCCACCCGCGGAAAAGGAGGTCTCATGGCTACGAAGAAGTCGGTCGTCGCTGCTGACGGTACGACGCTGTCTTCGAACCGGAAGGCCACCCACGAGTACGAGATCCTCGATCGCTTTGAGGCGGGTGTGGTGCTCACGGGGACGGAGATCAAGTCGATTCGCGCGGGGAAGGCAGACATCGGTGACGCCTACATTCGTCTTGACCAAGGCGAGGCGCGCATGATTGGCATGCACATTGCCGAGTGGCCCGGTGCTGCCAGCCAGCAGCACGAGCCGAAGCGGACGCGCCGCCTCCTCCTCCATAAGGAAGAGATCGTCTCGATCGGCACCAAAGTGAAGGTGAAGGGTCTCACGCTGATCCCGCTACGACTCTATTTGAGTCGCGGGCGATGCAAGGTGGAGATTGGCCTTGGGCGTGGAAAGAAAGAGTTCGACAAGCGCAAATCAATCGCTGACCGAGAAGGAAAACGTGAGGCTGAACGCGAACTCTCTGACTGGAAACGCGGGGGCTAGCCGCAGCACGCGCCAGCGTGTAGGATTCCCCCCTTGGGGATGCGTGGTTTCGACGGGAAACCGCACCTTGAGAACGCGAGTCGAGGTTGCTATCAGGCCTCGTTAAACCGGTAGCAAAAAGAAGTAACTGGCAATCGCCAGCCTGCTCTCGCCCTCGCTGCCTAAGGCAGTAAGGTGAGCGTGGAAGCGGCCCCCGCTTCGCGGGTCGTGGAAGCGTCATTAAGCGAAGCTGCAACAGTGGTGAGTGACACATAGCCACTGGTCAAGCCCGATGTAGGGGCATGTGACTCGGTTGAGGGTCGATCCGGCCTGTGGGAGCGCCTCAACTCAGACTAAACCGCAGGACACGCTCGTAGTGGTCTCTTGGCAGGCTTTTCGGACGAGGAGTTCGACTCTCCTCCATCTCCACCAACACGTGCACGTGGCGCGAATCGCGCGCTACCTGATCTCCTTGATGCGCGCCTTCGCCATCGCCACCAGGAGCTTCTCGTCAATCTCCCAGTCGTTTGGAATCGTGATGGTGTGCTTGAGCACGCGGTACCCCTTCAACCTTGGCCTGAACGCATCGATCACCGCCTTGCTAAACGGGTTGATCAGCAGATATTTAGATGACGCCGATGCGCCGAACACATAGTCCTTCTCGGTTCGCAAGATTGGCTGATTCCAGGCGATCACAAGCTTCAGCTCCGGATGCGCTGCGCGCAACACCTTGAACATGCCCTTCATGGTGCGCGCCTGCTGCGGGTCAATGCTCTTGAAGTAGTCCGTCGGTGTTGCGTGTCGATGTGCCGTGGTCGAGCCGCGGGTGAACATCACCAGTGCATTGGCATGCGCTTGTGAGAACCCGTAATTCTCTCGCAGGTATGCCATCTGCTCTGGGTAACGCTTCCCAGCAACCCTCTTCATTACCGCAAACCAGTGCTTCATCGGTTCGCCGTAACGCTTCTCGATTGCCGGAAAGTGCGACTCGCGAGTCGCGCCCGCCTTCGCCATGCCGATAGCCGCTTTCTCTCTGATCCCCTTTACGCTGGGATCACGACCACGCGGCGCTCTGGCTCTTCACCGGCTGACTCCGTTGCGATTCCAGGAGCGCCCTGTAGCTCCATGTGCACCCAACGACGCTCAAGCGCGGTCATCGGCTCGAGCTGCACCGCGCGACCGGTCTCACGGACCCGCTCGCCCGCCTTGCGTGCGAGCGCGCGAAGCTGCGCTTCACGTCGACCACGGTACTCCTCAATATCAACAGTGACGCGCGCCCACTCGCCGAGCTTGCGGCTCAACATCAGATTGACAAGGTGCTGAATCGCCTGCAGCCGCTCACCGCGTCGACCGATCAGGCTGCCGAGCTCTTCCGCCGCCTCTGGTGACGTGCCCGCCACATTCAGCACGGTCTCCGAACCTTCGCCGCTCAGCCGAACCTCTGCCTCGAAGTCAAGGTGCTTGATCAGCGTCTCGAGAATCTCCTTGCCGCCAGCAATCATCTCTGGCGTGGTCTCACTCCGCTCACGTCGCTCTCGCGGCTCTCGTGTCTCGCTCGCGTCGCGTGGTGCGCGCTCTGGGCGCTCCGCTCGCTCTGGACGAGCGGCTCGGGCCGGTCGCTCCGCACGGGCGGATGCTGCGCGCTCTGGGCGCGCACTTCGTGAAGGGCGCGGTGCAGACTCTCGCGGTGAAGCGTCGCGTGGTGCCGCGGCTCGAGGTGCCGCCTCTGTTGCGCGCTTCGGCGTGCTGCCCGCAATTGCGCTTGCGGGTGCAGCAACAATTCGCGCCGGTTCCGCGCCCATCCCGAGCACGCCCTTGGAGCCTGGCGCGATGATCTCAAAGTCGAGATCGGCGAGACCAACCTTGAAGGACTCGCACGCGATCTTGAGCGCCTCTTCAACGCTCTTCCCTGTGAACTCCTGGTATGCGCTCTCGCTCGCCATTATCTGCCCCCTCGGCGACCGTGTCGGTCGCGCTTCTTGGCCGAACGGATCGTGGCGGCCGCAGATGCGGCGCGATCAAGATCCGTGCGGGATTGTGGTGCCCCTTCAACCACGTCGCCCGCCGGAGCGCTCTCCGGCATCGCCACGGGGAATCGCGGTGCATGGTTCACGGCGAAGGCCGGAGTCCACCCAAAGAGTGGGAAGAGTCCGCCGTAGCCGAGGATCAAATACTGCTGCGCCAACGAGAAGATCGTGGACGCAATCCAGTAGATAAAGAGTCCCGCCGGCAAGATGCCGCCGTACAGGATTGAGATGAGCGGCAGGATCACCAGTGTCTGGCTCTGCATTGCCGCTGCCGGATCACCCTTTGCGGCGCCACCCTTGGGCAGCGTCATGCGGGTCTGTAGCACCTGCAACAGTGCGCTGCCGAGCGCGAGCGGTGAGATGCCGACTCCCAGGAGAATGATTGGGGCCCACGGTTGCGATACATCAAGCCCGCCGAGCCATCCCACTGTTGTGTCAAAACAACGGACACCATCTGCAAGGCCATTCACGCAACCCGGATCAAGGACTTGGAGGCCGAAGATGCTCAGCATGGCGCTCGGATCGCTTGTCTTGAGTCCTTGGTCAATCACCGAATACATTGGAATCAGCACAATGAACTGAAGCAGGGTCGGCAGACAGCCGCTTAGCGGATTGATACCGCGCGCCTTGTACAGCTCTGCTTGTGCCTGTTGAATCTTCATTCGATCGCCCTTGTAGCGGCGTTTGATCTCTTCCACCTCTGGCGCGAGCAGCTGTGTGCGTTTCTGTGAAACGAGCTGGCGTCGATATGGTGAGATCAGGACGACGCGGATGACGATCGTGAGCAAGAGGATTGAGATTCCAATATCTCCAGTCAGGTTGTCAAAGAAGACAAGCCCAATGAAGAGTGCCTGGAAGACTGGTGTGAACAGCCATGAGAGGAGGCTGAACGGGTCGGCGCCGGGCGACGCAGGGACGAGTGGCGCGGGTGGAGACGGTGGCACCGCCACGGAGGCGGCATCGCACGCGCCAACCACGAGCGCCACAAGCGTCAGCAGGAGAACCGTTGGGAGTAGGTGGCGCAACCGTGACATCACTGGACCGGATCCCATCCGCCGGCGCTGAGAGGTGAGCAGCGCGCAATTCGTCGAGCGCCCATCCACACGCCTTTAAGTACGCCGTACTTCATGATCGCCTCTTCCGTGTAGCGCGAGCAGCTCGGCTCGAAGCGGCAGCTTGATGGCAGCCATGCAAAAACGATTCGGTAGAGGTGGATGAGTCCAACGGCCAGTCGCTTCATGCGCGGGCCTCCGTCGCGGATGTTGTGAGAAGCTTCCCTCTGCGAAGACACTCGGTGAGTGCTGCGCGAAGTTGCGCGCTAGATGCCACGCTCGCTGGCGCGCGAACGCCGATCAAGAGATCGGTGCCAGGCTTCACCGATGGCGCAAGGTCGCGTGCAATAGCCTTGAGGCGACGGCGAATGCGGTTGCGCACAACAGCGCCACCAATCTTTTTACCTGCCGCAATCCCAATGCGCAGTGTGGGGTCGCTTGTTTCGCGCACAACAAAGCGGATACCGAGAAGCGGCGAGTTAACGCCGGGCGCGGCGGCAAGTGCCGTAAAGTCAGCTGCGGTTCGAATCATGTCGAAACCTGCGGGGCGCGAGTGCGCCGACCCGCTCAGACGGTGAGGCGCTTGCGGCCGCGGGCGCGGCGGCGAGCCAAGACCTTGCGGCCTGACGTCGTCGACATGCGCTTACGGAAACCGTGTTCGCGGAATCGCTGTCGCTTCTTTGGCTGGTGCGTTCGCTTCATGTTGATCGCTCCCGTCAGAGTGGCCTTGGTGTCGCTCCGCCGTGCGGACCGGGTACCAAGAGGGCTGCCTGGCCCAGAGCCGCGAGGTGGGCGGATCTAGGAAGGGAAGTATCGTTGGGGAGCCGCCAGGGTGTCAATTCAGGCGTGGTTGGCCTTGCGAAGGGGGCGCAACGCGGGACGGACTCGTCTCCGGAACCCCTCGCCCCCCGCTGGAAAATGTATGTAACAAAGCCCGCGCGACGCGTCGTACGGGTTGGAGAGTTGCTGCTATTCTCCGCCTCCCCCCAACAGGGTCCGGGCGGCCAACACGCTGCCCCGCCGACTCTCTGACGCGGGGAATAGAGAGGGAGGCGCTGCGGCATGGATCGACGACAGGTCTGGCGCGCCACACTCGGAGAGCTAGAGATCAGCCTCTCTCAGGCGACCTTCGAAACCTGGTTCCGTCGAACCGCACTCCTTCGCGTTGACGAAGGGAGCAGCACCTTCACCCTCGGAGTTGCGTCGGGTTTCGCGAAAGATTGGATTGAAGAGCGCTATCGCTCACTGATCGCACAGACGATCGCAAAGATCGTTGGCTACAGCGTCACACTTCAAGTTGAAGTTGTCAGCGAAGAAGAACTTGACGCGCATGGCGCGCCCGTTGGAAAGAAGAACGCGTCGGCTTACAGCGCATCGCCGTCCCGAACCGCTGCGTCAGCAGGTGACGCGGTGCGTGTTGTTGATACAAGTGAGCCAACACGCCCAACAAACTTGAATGCGCGATACACCTTCGCAACATACGTGGTCGGTTCCGCAAGTCGACTTGCACACGCTGCGTCGCAATCGGTTTCGGAGCGCCCGGGTGGCGCATACAACCCACTCTTCCTCTACGGCGGGACCGGGTTGGGGAAGACACACCTTCTGCACGCAATCGGAAATGCGGTGATGGAGCGCTCGCCGAAGCGACGCGTCCTCTACATCACCGGTGAAGCCTTTACCAATGAGTTCATCCTTGGCATTCAGCAAGGGGCCGCCGATGCGTTCCGATCGCGTTTCAGAAAGATTGATGTTCTTCTGATTGACGACATCCAGTTCATTGCGGATAAGGAGCGAACGCAAGAAGAGTTCTTCCATACGTTCAACACGCTCCACTCCGCAGGGAAACAGATTGTGATCACATCAGACAGAACACCGAAGGAGATTTCGCTTCTTGAAGAGCGGTTGCGCTCGCGGTTTGAGTGGGGCTTGATTGCCGATATCTCTTCGCCCGACCTTGAAACGCGAATCGCCATTCTGCGCAGCAAGGTTGAAGAGAGCGGCGTGATCGTTGCAGATGATGTGTTGGAGCAGGTCGCCCGCCGCGTGCAGAGCAATGTGCGCGAACTCGAGGGTGCGCTGACGCGTCTCGTTGCAGTGGGGCGCCTGAGTGGTATGCCCGTCACGATGGAGCTTGCGGCGCGTGTCTTGAGCGAGGCGGTATACCCAAGCCCGAAGCGCATCCTTGAACCAGAGCAGGTGGTCGCCGTCGTTGCAGAGCATTACGGGATGACCGTTGAACAGCTCCGCGGACCGAAGCGCGACCGCGAGATTGTGGTTCCGCGGCAGATCGCCGCCTACCTCTCGCGTGAGGAGACCGACGCATCGCTGGTTCGCATCGGTGGGGCCCTCGGGGGGCGTGATCACTCGACCATCATCCACGCCTGCGGCAAGATCGAGCGCGAGATGAGCTACGACGCGGAGTTGCGCCGCGAGGTGGCCCTCCTACGAGAGGCCCTCCTCCGGCACGGCCAGGGGGCTGCCGCCTCTTCATAGCCTGTGGATATCTGGTGGAGAAGTGGTGGGTTAGCCACTATCTCGCACGAGGGGCGTGCGCACGCTGAGGACACCTTGTGGAGAACCTGTCTGGGGTTTCCCCCAGCCACTCCTGGGAAGAGGGGGGTTTACGCGCACCTGGGGTGGGTCGTTCACACTTTAGCGGGGGTTCCCCACGCCTTATAGATGAGGGGTTACGCGTAGGCTCCACAGGTTCCACACTACGAATACGGCGGTGACGGGTTTAAAGAGATAAGACACTATTAGCAAGACGCCCTGAGGGGTTGTGGAGGAGTTGAGATGAAGCTATCGGTCATTCAGGAGAACCTCGCGCGGGGCCTCGCCATCGTTGGTCACGGCGTGGCCTCCCGAAACACGCTTCCGATCCTCTCCAACGTATACCTCGGCACCGAAGACGGCGGCCTTCGTTTGGTGGCGACGAACCTCGAGATTGCTGTCACCCACTGGGTCCCGGCAAAGATTGAAGAGAAGGGCGCCACAACGATCCCGGCGCGCCTGTTGAGCGACGTGGTGAACGGACTCCCGAACGAGAAGATTGACATCTCGCTTCTCCCAGACGGCCGCGTGCACTTGAAGTGCGGTCGAAGTGCCTCACACCTTCGCGCCACACCTGCCGACGACTTCCCGCAAGTGGGAGCCGCAGGCGAGCGCGTCACCGCGCGAATCTCGCAGAAGGAGTTGCGCGCCGCACTTGACTCAACCGTCTTTGCCGCCGCAGGCGATGAGGCGCGACCGATCCTCACCGGCGTTCTCACAAGTTTCACCGGCGAGAAGGCAACCTTCGCCGCCGCAGACAACTACCGGATCGCAGTAGCTGGCGCCGCGCTAGCAGAGGCTGCGCCCGAGACAAGCATCATCGTGCCAGCGCGCGCATACGCCGAACTCCTTCGCCTTCTCTCAGACGTAGACGATCTGGTTGAGATCACGTTGACGCCAGCAAAAAACCAACTGCAGTTCAAGCTCGGCGACACCATGCTGGTGAGCAGGCTGATTGACGGACAGTTTCCTCCATTCCAGCAGGTGATCCCAACCTCGCACACCACGAAGGCGGTTGTAGTGCGCGACGACTTCCTGCGCGCGGTTCGTCTTGCACAAGTCGTCGCTGATGCGTCAGCTCACATCGTGCGTTTCGCAATAACCTCCGAGGGGGGCGGGGCGATCGATATCACCGCCGCCGCAGATGTTGGAGACCACGCCGCGCACGTTGAGGCGAACGTTGAGGGCGAAGGGACAACCATCGCGTTCAATGCGAAGTACCTCGTCGATGTGCTCTCCCGCGTTGAAGCCGATCAGTTTTCGCTAGAGCTCACCGGGCCGATCGCACCAGGACTGCTTCGCCCGCTTGATGGGCGCGACTACCTCCACGTTGTGATGCCGGTTCGCACCCCCTCCTGATCAGGCGCCGCCGCACACTGCGCGGCCCACAGACGCGCGAACCGAAGGAGAGGAGTAAGAGAAATTGATTGAGCGCGTGCGTCTCCAGCAGATCCGCAGTTGGACCGCCGGAGAGATCCGCTTCTCTCCGGGTCCGCAGATCCTCTGGGGTGCGAATGGCGCAGGGAAAACCACGGCGGTTGAAGCGCTCCTGGTGGCGGCTACCGGCCGCTCGCATCGAGCCGGCGCCCTGCGTGAACTCGTGCAAGAGGGGGCGAGCAGCGGTTCGTTCACCGTCACGCTCCGCGACCCGGGCGAAGAGGCGGGCGACCCGCTCGCCGCGACCACGCTTGCGGCCGAAATCGGGCGCTCGGAACGAACACGCTATCTTGTCAACGGCACGGCGCGCAGGAGCGAGACGCTCGGAGAGAGGCTCAAGGTTGCCGCCTTTGTCCCTGAAGAGACAGGGCTCGTGGTGGGCGCACCCTCCGTACGCCGCGCGGCACTTGACCGAATCGCAATCCAGTGGAAGCCCGGATACCGAACAGCGCTGACCAGATACGAACGCACACTTAAACAACGCAACCGCCTCCTGAAAGATGCGCTTGAGAGCGACGGTGCGGAGCGGCGCGCGATCAGCGCAGAGATGCGGCCTTGGACCGAGCTGCTCATTAGCAGCGGGGCCGAGATCGTTGCCGCTCGAGGTGAACTGCTGCGCGCACTCGCTGCACCGCTTGCGGCCGCGCATCACGACGTAGCCCCAACCGAGGGCGAACTACGCGTGCACTACGTTTCTCGTGAGGGACATCTGATCGACGAAGGGGTTGACGCCGCCGCCGCTCGCTTGCGCACCTCGTTCGACGAGACGGCGGAGAGCGAGGGCTACCAGGGACATACACTTGTCGGCCCACATCGTGACGACCTCGCGTTTCACGTTGACGAAAAGGATCTCGCGCCCATTGCATCGCGAGGCCAACAGCGCAGCCTCCTCCTCGCGCTCCTGTTTGCCGAGATCGAGCTGCTCACCACCGATCGTGGCGAGCCGCCCCTCCTCCTCCTCGACGACGCCTTTTCCGAACTCGACCCAGAGCGGCGCGACCACCTCGTAGAGCGGCTCGTCTCGCTCCCGCAAACAATCATCACCACCACAACGCTTGCAGACCTCGCTCCACGTCTCGTTGCTGTGAGCAGAGCCCAAGAGGTGATTCAAGGTCCACGCGGAAGCGAAGTGCACCATGGTTGAGAGGCGTGAACGGAAAGGGAAACCACAGAAGCTGAGCGCGCTGATCCCTGAGGCGGCGCGGGCGCTCGGGTATGAGGAGGAGCTTGAGCTCTCGCGGCGTGCGCGTGTCTTTCAGGAGCTTCTCAATCAAATCGCACCGCACCTCGCGCCGCACTGTCGCCTCACTGGAGGCGAGAGTGGCCGTCTCATCATTGAGGTTGATGATCGTGCAACTGCACAAGAGCTCCACCTGCGCAGCGCAGAGATCGCGGGCGCGTACTCGAGCCACCCCAGCGGGATGCGCGCGATCGGCCTGACCGTGCGCCTTGGACGAAGCGGCGACGATACCGAGCGGCACTAGGCGTATCCTCTGCAGAATGAACGAAGGACGCAGAACAACAAACGCGACAACCAACGCGCAGCCAACCCTACTCATCGGCTCGTCGACACTCGTCGCAGCAGGAGATTGCGCACTCCTCCTCCGCATGCCAACAAGCCCGACCACCGCTCGCACGCTCGGCGCGCGAGCGATACTCCTCTCAGCACCCGAAGCGAGCGCATCGCAGCGTAAGGCAGCAGCGGAACGAGCCCTCAACCTCTTTGACCAAGGAGACGGGAGTGCCGGTGAGCGCGCGCGCAACGTGATCGTCACCCTCCGCGAGCAGTTGGGTGAGCGCAGCGAGTTCTGCATGGTCGGCCTCCTTCGCCGCGAGGCGTGGGCCGCATCAAGCGGGAGCATTACCGCAGTGGCCTCACTGCTTCGTGAGAGCCGACACGTCACCGTGCTGCTCCCCAGCGGCGCACCAGGTGCGACATCCAAAACCGCACAACGACAAGGAGTGATCACCGGGCGCGTGGCGCTCGCCACAGGGGACCGCATCGCCTTGGCTGTTAGCGAGGAAGAGGCACGAGCGCTGCTAAAGCGTCGTCCAGGTGCGATGGGCGACACCCCGCAACTTGAACTTCTGCTTGCAAATGAAGAGCCCACACCGCCACCGTCGCGTACCGTCGCACGTACGAGCGACACGCTGTTGACTATCCCGGCAGACAACATCGCGCAGGCGAAAGCACGCGCACGCGCACGATGGGAAGAGGGGAACGACGAGCGAAGCGAGTTGATCGCCGCCGCCGTGCCACCAAAACCAGAGGGGGATCGCCGCCGCCCTGAAAGCCCAACCGAGCCGTACACGCCGATCGATCGAGCGGCACAGGCGGTGCTCGCAGAGCGCCGCGGAGGGGGTCCGCGCGGGGGAGTGCCAACCCGCGGCCCAGTTGAGCCCGCTGCCCAACCGAGTCGCGAGGCAAGAAGCCGCGAAGCGGTTCGACGCGCGGCGCAAGCACGCGCAGAGCGCAGCCCTGGCGCTGAACCAGCAATCGAGCGATCGCGAGCCGAACGCGGCGCGCGCCCACTCTCGCCGCTGCAGGTTGCAACCAGACGCCTCGCCAACGCGGCAGAGCGGCGCTTCCCGTGGCTCGCGTCACGAGTGCCGGCCCCAAGCCTTGATGTCGAACGCAAGCGCGACACCTCACCAGAGAAGGCGATCGTCCGCGGCCGTCGACGCAGCGCCACCGTGCTGCTTGTTGCCATCCTCATCACGGCAACCGGCGGAGTGGCAAGTGTGTACCTCAACCGCTCTGACCCAACACTCGACGCGGTGGCGAATGCCCGTGAGGCACTTGCGGAGGCGAGCCGAGCGGTTGAAGAGGCGCTAAACCCAGTCACCAATTTGTTGGCAAGCGATCCGGAGCGCGCGCGAACACTCCTTGTGGGCGCGACAGAGAAGCTCATCACCGCTGAAAATGGCGGAGCGTCGCAGACGGAGATCAGCGCGCTGCGTGAAAGAATGGAACCAGCGCTCGACAAACTCTTCCTCCTCACTCGTGCCCCAGTGTTTGATGTGTTTGACTTCAGCTCCGCAACGGTGCCAATTAACATCACGGCAATCACGCAAGGCCCAGACGGATATAGCTATATCCTTGATGACTATTCTGGTGCGGTCTATCGAGTGGATCCAGCCGCCCAGCCAAATCCGCGCGCCACTGTTGTCTATCAACCTGGATATGAACTGTTTGGTAGCACCACAGGGCGCGCACAAACGATCACCGCATCAGGACCAGACATCCTGATCTTTGACACATCATCAAACTTGTGGCGCTGGCGACCCGCTGATTTGAGCGGAAAAGGAACGCTTGTCAAGTTACGTGTTCGAGACGGTGAGCTCTGGGGGAACGACGTAAAGATCATTTCTGGGTTCGCTGCAGATGAGGGGACAGGGCTGTATCGAATCTATGTGGTCGATCCATCTGCGCGTCAGATTCTGCGCTACACACCGGCCCCCGACGGGACGGGATACCCCGCTGCACCGACCGGATACTTGATCAATCCTGCGTCGCTCACCAACGTTGACGCAATGGCAATTGATGGAGACCTCTACCTTGCGCAAGGTGGGGCCGTCCAACGATACGTCGGCGGCTCCGTTGACGAGTGGGCTCCCGCAGATCCTGGGGACAGTGTGATCCGTCGCGCTCCCGAGATTCGCCTCATCATGTCGGCCGGCGCGAGACGGACGGGCGTTCTATACGGTTGGGACACGCGCAACCAACGGATGCTTGCGTATAGCAAGGGCGCGTCTGGGAGCGTGCTTGCGCAGTATCAACTCGTGGCGAGCGACGGCGTCGTTGCAGACATCGTTGGGGGCTACATCGCGCTTGCTCGAGACGGTGGAGCCCCAACGTTTATCTGGGCCGAATCGGGTCGGATTAGAGGTGCGGTGCTCGGCTCGCCGATCACTCCTGGTGCGAGCCCAACGCCGGTTCCTACCGCCGTTCCCGTGATCGAGTTGCCAAGCTCCCAGCCGTAGCACGCCCCTCACACGTGCCGCGCATGGGGCGGCGAAGGGTGGGATCATCAAGAGATGGATCTACGTCGAGCGGTGGTCGAGGGGGTTCGCGTCCAGATGCTCTCTGGAACGCACATCCTGTTGCTCCGGGATGCCGAGGAGCGACGCTATCTGCCGATCCCGATCGGTCCAAACGAAGCGAACGCAATCGCATATCACCTGCAGGGCGTTCGACCTGAGCGTCCACTCACACACGACATCGCCACACTGATGATGAGCGCACTCGGGGCAGAACTGCGTGAGGTTCGAATCGTGGAACTTCGTGACGAAACCTTCCGCGCCCGAATGTTGGTCGCCCCCGCCGGTGGGGAGACGCAGGAACTTGACGCGCGACCGAGTGACGCCGTTGCGCTCGCCCTGAGAGCAAACGCACCGATCTTCATCTCACTCGACCTTCTGGCGGCCGAGGGGATCGTGCCTGAGGCGGCCGAAGAGGAGCGCCTCTCGCTCTTCCGAGACTTCGTGAACTCGCTAGACGGCGATCAGCCGAACGAGGCGAGCGGGGGCAACCAGGAGCGCTGACCTACAGGAGCGGGAGCCCGCGATTGAGTGCCGTCGCACGACGAAACCACATGGCTAACCGAAGCGACCAAAAGTCGCGAACCGCCGTAACGACAACAGAGAGCCGCGCGCCACTAGCAGATCCAGCAACACGCGGGAAGTGCGGCACGCCAACTTCAACCATGTGCACGCCACGAGCACGTAACTTGATGATCAACTCCGCAGAGAAGAATGCGCCGTTAGACGCGATTGAAATGTCTTGCAGCGCAGACCGAGGAAAGAGCTTCATTGCGCAGTCAACATCACGGACCGGCAACCCAAACCAGAGACGATTCGCCACACGGTAGAGAGCGGCGTACGCTTTTCGTACCAACGGATCAGCGCGCTTGATCCGATAGCCGAGCACCACCGTCTCACTGTTTGGCGCACCCGCAATTAGCGCTGCAAGGTCAGCGATTTGAAACTGTCGATCACCGTCGGTAAATGCGATCCACTTGTATCGCGCGCCGCGAAATCCCGACCGAAGGGCGCCGCCGTATCCGCGATTCACCTCATGCCGAATCACGCGGACGACGTTCGGGTGCGACCTCTCAAGGTTCGCCGCAACTATTGGCGTCGCGTCGCGTGATCCGTCATCGACAAGAATCACCTCATACCGCACAGCAAGCGCCGGGAGCGCACTCAGAGCGTCGGCAACAAGCGACTCAAGGTTCTCCGCCTCGTTGTGACACGGAAAGAAGAGGGAGAGCTCATCAATTGGTATCTGCACCTGCCCCCTCCACGGCTACACTCTCCGTATGAGCACTTCGCTGATCATCGCTTTGGCCGTCGCGCTGCGCATGATCATCGCATACGTGCTCCTGCCGGCAGACGCTGGATTCACAGCAGACCTAGAAGCATTTCGATTCTGGGCGGCCGACCTTGGCGCGAACGGCCCACTGGGCTCATATGAGCGCGGCTACTTTCTGGACTATCTCCCAGGCTATCTCTGGATTCTCTGGCCACTCGGCGCACTAAGCGGCGCGCTAACCGGATCCTTCGATCCAGGCGCACTGATCAAGCTTCCAGGGATTCTCGCTGACGGCTTGCTCATCCTCGTGACGGTTCGGTTGGCGAGCGAGCTTGGTGCATCAACGCGCGCGCAGCGCGTGGTGGCACTTCTGCTCGCGTTCACTCCAGTCGTCTGGCTGAACTCAGCGGTATGGGGACAAGTTGACGCCGTTGGAACGAGCGCCCTCATCGTTGCGGTGACCGAGCTGATCAAGGGGCGCACGCTCCGCGGTGCCGCTCTTGCAGCACTCGCCGCGGTGATCAAGCCGCAGTTCGGCATCCTGATTCCACTGATCGCCGTGATCGCCGTTGTGCGTGCGCGGCGCAGTGGCGACGCCTGGTCGCTCCCGCTGGTCGCGCTTACCGGGACGGCGGTCGTCTCAGTTATCGCACTGCCGTTCGGGCTTACCGTCATCGACGTGATTCAGCGGGTTGGGACGGCGGCGGCAACATATCCATACCTGAGCGTGAACGCGTGGAATCTCTGGGCACTCGCTGATAGCGGTGGGACAGGCATCATCCTGAACGGCGGCTGGGGGAGCGACACGGTCCCGCTCTTTGGGTTCGGCCCACCGGCACTCTTTGTCGGCACACTGTTGCTCGTGGCGGCGATCGCCGTGGCAGGGTGGGCGGCGAGACACGACGAACGCACCAGAACGGTCGCCGCACTCGCACTGATCGCGATCGCCTTCTTTCTTCTCCCAACCCGCGTGCACGAGCGCTACCTCTTCCCCGCCGTCCCTCTCACCCTTGCGCTTGCGGCAGCGCACCCTCGCTGGCGAATCGTTGCGGCGCTCACCGCCCTCGTGCTGATCATCAACACATGGGGCGTGCTCACCCTTGAGTACCTCCAAAGCCCAGGGATTCCAGATCTCGGCCCAATCACCGACGCGCTTCACAGCCCAACCGCGATCATCACCGCCGTTTGCGCAACCACCGTTGCATTTGCTGTCGCCGGCCATCAACTCCTGCAACTGCCGACGGGTGAATCAAGAGTGGTTCGACGAAGGGCAGCACCCGTTCGGGTGATTGACGAAACGAACAGTTCCAGCGCTGCACCACGGGCACGCCTCACTCGCGTGGACCTCTGGATGCTCGCCGTTATTGCGGTAACCGCACTCTCGCTGCGTGGATGGCGTGTGGGAGAGCCAACACGATTCCACTTTGATGAGGTCTACCATGTGCGCACAGCAACCGAGTTCATGCAGCACTGGCGATATGGCGAGCCGCATGCAATCTACGAATACACACACCCGCACCTCGCAAAGTACGCGATTGCCGGCGGACTCGAGCTCTTCGGTGCACCACGTGTTGATGGTGGGGGTACGTACGGCGCACCGATCCTGGCCATTGCATCGCGTCAGGAAGGCGCACAGGGGGCGCCGCGCATCTGGGTTGCGACAGCTGCGGGGATCGATGTCATCAGCTCCGAAACCCGCGCAATCATCGCTCGCATTGACGAGCCCGGCGTTCGTGCACTCAGCGTTGCGGGTGACGGATCACTCTGGGGTATCTCAGCGCGCGGAGAGGTGCTTCACGCGCCTGGCGACGCAGTCGAGGGAGCAGAGAACAACCCGCTCACACGATGGGACATCAGCGTGCCAACCATTCACACGGTGCGCGGTGCTGGTGACGTTGCGTTCGTAGCCACAACGAGTGAGGTGCTACGCGTAGAGCGCGGTGCGGTTACGGCGCGAGCCGACGTCGATGGTGTGCACGCCATCGAAACCGTACGTGTTGACGAGACGAGCCACCTAATCGTCGCTGGAAGTACCGGACTCACGCTGCTGAAAGCGGATGACCTGAGTGGCGCGCAACGCACCGCCGTGACCGGCGGCGTGGTTGCCATTGGGGTGATTGACTGGTTTGACGAACCGCGCGTCTATGCGGCGGGGAGAGACGAGATCACCGCCTTCACGCTTCGATCAGACACAGAAGCCTCACGCGTGGCATCGATCAGTATCTCTGGAGCCTCAGCAATCATTGTCAACAACGCAACAAGAGTTGTGCACGCCGTGGCACCAACACGCGCAGCGAGTAGCGGCGCGGCGCTCTGGAGTATTGAGCCGAACGGAAACGCCTATTTTGCAGACACTGAACTTCGCAACCCAGAGTCGCAGAACCCCGAGCCACTCATGAGCAGTGCGGTGGTGGGAGCCGTGATCGATGGCTCGGCGGAACTGCCAGACGGTGGACGCGGAGAGTTGATCACCGCTTGGCCCAACGGCGAGATGGTGCAGGTTGCTGTGGGCGACCTCTCTTCGGGGTGGCGCTGGCCAGGGGTAATCGCGGGAGCCGCCGCTGCGGCACTCCTCGCACTCCTTGCGCGACTACTAACGGAGCGCCGCGATGTTGCGGCGCTCACCGGTCTCCTCGCGCTGCTTGATGGCGCGGGGTTCGTACAGAGCCGCATCGGGATGAACGACGCCTTCCTGCTCGCGGCGCTTCTCGCCGCCGCATGTGCGTTTGTTGCGTGGGCTCAAGGTCGAGCGCGCGGAGCCGCAGGGGGAAGCCTCCTCCTCCTTGCCGCCGGTTCCGCGCTCGGCTTGGCACTCGCAAGCAAGTGGGTGGCGCTCTACGGGATCGGCGCACTCGGGCTGATCTGGCTCGCACGCAGCGCGTGGGGGCGAGCCCTCGCCGTTGTGGGCCTTATCGGAATCGGCGCGCTCCTCCTCCCCTCCGCACTCTCCGTTCCCGCCGACGGGGGACGCCTCCCCAATCTTCCCTTCCTCGCGGTTGTGACCCTCGTCACCGCCGTCGCCGTCGTGGTTACCCGCCGAGCGCGAGACGACAGTCGTGCCTTATTCGATCTGCAGCGTGTGAGTGATGCGGTCGCGTCCGGCGCATCAGCACTCCTGGTCGGCGCAACACTTATTGCACTCCCGCTTGCGGTGTATCTCATCAGTTATCTCCCGTGGGCAGCGCTAGGCAATCAAATTGTTGAAGGGTGGCCGCCTGGCAACGACGGGAGAACGCTCGCCGACCTCACCACCTCCATGTACCAGTACCACGACACGCTTCGCGTCGCGCACGCCGCAAGCTCGCCGTGGTGGGCGTGGCCGTTTGACCTGAAGCCGGTCTGGTTCTTCCAGGAGAGCTTTGCGGCAATCGGCGGATGGAGCGGTGCAATCTACAACGGAGGAAACGTGGCTTCGCGCGTCCTCGGCCTCGCCGCTGGCGCATGGCTTGTTCGCCAAGCCTGGACGCAGAAGAGCTGGGGCCTCGCAAGCATCGCGGTGCTCTTCTTTGCACTCTGGCTACCATGGGCACGCGTAGATCGCGCGGCATTTCAGTACCACTACTTCCCGTCGTCACAGATTGCGTTGATCGCGCTTGCACTCCTCCTTGCAGATCTTCGAAACGGAGCGACGCGTGCCGTTCGCATGGCACAACTTGGATTCGCCGCACTCATTCTGGCCGCACCACTTCTCTGGGCGACAACCCCGCTTCTATGCGCAGCCGCTGGAGTTCTTGACGTTTACCCTGAGAGCCACGTCTGTCTCTCTTCTGGGCTTGCAACACCAGGCCCGGTCGTTGGTGCGCTGCTCTTGATCCCCGCCGGATATGCGGCCTGGTCGCTACGCCATATCAGCGATCCGCGACGCCTCTTCCGCTGGTTGATCGCCACAATCGGACTCGTTGCGCTGATCTGGTATCCGAACTGGTCAGCACTCCCCTTGCCAACCGGAGTACACAACGCGTACCAGGGCCTTCTCCCAACGTGGACGTGGTCGTTCCAGTTCGGCGTGACACTCGAGAAGCCAGTTGACGTCCCGCTCGTGAGTGGAGCAACGTTTCTCTTTGCCGCGGCTCTCGCAGCAGTTGCGCTCCTTACGTATGCGTTACTCGAGTACGCGCGGCGACGAGAACTCCACGAGGATCGCGCGAAGCGGAACTCCATCGGTCGCTAGGAGACGTTCAACCGCCGCAGGGAGCGCGACCGCCTCTCCAGAGGCGACACGTTGACGCTCATCTGCGAGTGCCAGCCACCCACCACCCTCAATGACGATCAAGAGCCCGTCATTCGGAGAGCGAAGTGGACCAAGCGCCGCGCGTTCGCTCAGTGCGATTTCTGTGATGTGTGCGCTTGCGCCAGCGTGTAGGAGCGCGCTTTCAACGCCGGTTGCTCCGGAGCCGCGATCGGGTCGACGCTGTCCTGGTCCGAAGCGGCGGATCTCCACCGCGTTACGCTCAGCGCTTCTTACTGCCGCCGCGGCGATTCGGTCGCTTCAGAGTCGCTTCAACACCGTCGCTCACCTGGCGTCGTGCCCGCAACATCTCCTCATGCGCCGCCTCAGCGGCAAGCTGCGGCGGGAAACGGTTAACGACCGTGTCGCGAAGGAGGTAGAGGCCAACGGCGGTAGTGATGATGGGGAAGAGGCCGTACCACTGGAATGCCGCGTAGACGAGGTTCAAGCCAAAGGTGCTCACGCCGATCCAGAGCAGATACTCCCACTCGGTGCCGATCACTCCTCGCCCATGCGCGCCGCGCGTCGACCATGCGTAGGCGACGATGGTGAAGATGAAGAGGAGTAGGTTCACCACCCAGAACGGGGTGTAGAACGTGCCAAGCCGCGCATTCAGCGCGACGAAGAGATACTCCCAGGGCCACTGCGCCATTCGGTTACCTCACTCGCAACTATTGACCCGACAAGTGGTCGGCTCGTCAGGCGAGTATGCCATCATCGCCCTCATGCGGGTCCTCCTCGTCGCCAGCCCAGCGCACCCAACGGTTGCACGGCTCACGCCCACACTCGCCACCCTCGTCGCGCAAGGCTGCCGCATCGAGGCGCACCTCCCCCTCTCTGATGAGCTCACTCGTGAAGGGATCCCACACACAGGGCTCGACGACCCCGCGCTTGACGCTGCACTTCGCGGCCTCACCAGCGTCGATCTCCTTATTGCTCCGCTCGCGGCCGCCGCCGCCTTTGCCGGCGCCGCCGCCCTCGCCGCCACCGCACACGCCATCGGGAGAGGGGACGACGCACCACTTCTCCTGGTTGATGCGAACGACGCAGGGGATCTCGTTGGGTCGCTCGCCATGGCGCGCGACGGGGGGTCGGTCGGCGCGGCGGTTCGCGAACGACTGATGCAAAGTGCCGCCTTTGCGCTGGCCTCTGCACTCGCCCCGGTCGCTCACGGCGGCGACGAATTTCCTGAGCGACAACTCCTCCTCCTCGAACGAATGCGAACCTTTCAGCATGGCGAAAACCCACACCAGCGCGCTGCCGCATACCAGTACGCATCACGAAACAGGGCCGGAGTGCTCGGCGCACGCCTTGTCCAGGGCAGTGAGCCAACACTGAACGACTTGTTGGACCTCGATGCTGGTGCGCGACTCGTTGCCGACCTGCCGATTCCAAGCGCCGCGCTCATCCGTCATACGGATCCAATCGGCGCGGCAACCGCTGAAACTCCGCTCGGAGCGCTGAAGCGCGCACTCGAGACTGATCACACGGCAACATCAGGTGCAATCGTTGCGTTGAACACGCCAATCGATCGCGCAGTTGCAGTTGAGATTGCGAGCGGTAGCTACGAAGCGGCTGTCGCCCCTGGCGTTGCCGATGAGAGTGCCGCCTCTGCGCTTGCCGCGCGCCCAGAACTTCGCGTGCTGCTCTATGCACCAGAGCACCCACAAACCCCCGAACTGATTGGGCTCGGCGACGCACTCTTAATGCAGACCCCAGACCACGGCGCCATTGAGCGCAGCGAGCTTCGTGTGGTGACGGAGCGCCGACCCACACTCGAAGAGCTCACCGATGCCCTCTTTGCCTGGCGAGTCGTACGCCATGTTCGCTCCAATGCAATTGTCGTGGCGCGAAACGCCAGCACGCTTGGCATCGGTGCCGCACAAGTGAATCGCCGCGTGGCAGTTGAGATTGCGTTGCAACGCGCGGGTGATCGTGCGCGCGGCGCGGTCATGGCGTCAGATGCGTACTTTCCATTCGCGGAAGGGATCGCCGCTGCCGCCGCCGCGGGCGTGACCGCAGTAGTGCAACCAGGCGGTTCGCGCCGGGATAACGCGGCGATTGAGATTGCAAATCGAAACGGGATGGCGATGCTGTTTACCGGGCGTCGCCACTACCGAAGGTAGCGACAATGGAAGAATCGCTCGCCGCGCGTATCGTTGCGGAGATCCGCGAGCGAGGACCAATCAGTTTTGCGCGATTCATGGAGCGCGCACTCACTGAGCCAGGTATCGGCTACTACGTTGGCCCGCATGCACGCGCAGGGCGAGAGGGTGACTTCATTACCGCACCAGAGATGCACGGGATTCTCGGTTCAGCACTTGCACGGCTGTTTACCCAAACATGGGAGCGGCTCGATCGACCAACACCGTTTCGCTATACCGAGTACGGCGCCGGATCTGGCACACTCGTCTGCGCCATCATCGATCAGCTCATCAGAGATACATCACCACTCCTTGAGGCGCTTGAGATCCAACTGATTGAAGTCAATGAACACCGCGTAGAAGAGTTGAAAGCTGCGGTGAGCGCACGTGCGCTCCGTCAGCCGCTGAACATCGTGCACGTTGATGCACCCCCGGTGGCGGGAGTTGTTGTGGCGAACGAATATCTCGACGCACTCCCGTTTCACATCTATGTGGGACGAGCAGCGACCGCCTGCGGCGTTGCAGAGCGTCGTGTTGGAGTCAACGAGCGCGGCGTACTTGATTGGGTGGAAGTGCCGCTGGACGAATCCGAAGCTGAGCGAGTGCGTCAGCGGTTTGGGGCACCACTCGCTGAAGGGCAACGCGCAGAGGCCTGCTTTGCTGCAGACAGATGGCCGTCCGAACTGGCGCAACGAATCAGTCATGGGCTTGTGGTGGTGATTGACTACGGCCGCGAAGGGGTTGAACTGCGTGACGCTGCGAGCCGCGCGGCCGGGACGGCACTTGCCTATCAGGGGCATCGGGCCACGGACGACCTCTTGGGGGACCCAGGGGGGCGCGACCTGACCGCCCACGTTGACTTGACCGCCCTGCGAGTCGCCGCCACCGCGGCGGGGCTCACCCCGATCGCCTCCACCAGCCAGGCGGCACTCCTCGCAGGGGCGGGCCTTGATGACGAAATCGAGCGGATCCGCCGAGGGCCAGAGGCGACCCTTGAGGGGGCGATCGCCCTTCGCGCGGCGCTTGCACGGCTGATGAACCCCCGGAGCATGGGTGGCTTTGCCGTTGAGCTCTTCGCCCTCGGCTCGGCTGAGCACATTTCACGCCTCTCAGATGCGAGAAATCCGCTCCCTGGAGCGGCGGCTCCGATCCGCCCCCTCGTCTAGAATCCTCGAAGGATCCACCCTTCGCCCCGCACGGGGCGCAGCACGGGAGCAGGGGTCCAACAGAGGAGCTGCATGAACGGACTCTGGTACGTCCTCGGCTTCGCCGGCGCGGGTGTCTCCTTCGTCTTTTTGACGATCGGGATCGCCTGGCTGATCTCCCACCGTACGCGCGGAAGCCGAGGGAAGCAGGTGCCATACGAGTCGGGCATCGACACGTACGGCGACACCCACGGCCGCTTCGGCCTCTCCTTCTATCTCTACGCACTTCTCTTCGTTGCGTTCGATGTTGAGATCGTCTTTATTTACATCTGGGCGCTCAACTTCCAAACGCTCCTCATCGAAGGCCTCGTCTCCATGGCGGTCTTTATCGGCGTCTTGCTGATCGGGCTCGCATATGCGTGGCGAAAAGGGGTGCTCGCATGGCGATGACACGCGATCCAAAGAAGGCGTTGCAGGCTCCGATCGTCACACCGAACACGCTCTGGACCACCGACGACCCGCGTGCATACGGTGGTCAGCCGCTCGCCGAACATCCGAACCTTGAGCTCGCGCGCTATGACGCCACTGGCGAAGGTCGCGTGGATGATGCGCGTTGGAGCGGAGCGCTTGGCGCGATCCCAACAAAGGCAGACATTGTGCTCGACCTAATCCGAGCAAACAGCCTCTGGCCACTTCTCTCCGGACTCGCATGTTGCGCGATCGAGATGATGTCAACCGCGACGCCAAAGAACGATATTGATCGCTGGGGGATGTTCCCCTTCCGCGCGTCGCCGCGACAGGCAGACGTGTTGATCGTCGCGGGAACACTGACAACAAAAATGGCGGAACCGCTCATTCGACTATGGGAGCAGATGCCAGAACCGAAGTGGGTTGTTGCAATGGGAGACTGCACCTGTTCAGGCGGTCGCTATAAGCGCAGCTACTCCGTGGTGCAAGGGATTGACCGCGTGATGCCCGTTGATGTCTACATCCCAGGATGTCCGCCACGACCAGAGGGCCTGATCTACGGAATGATGAAACTGCAGCAGCTGATTAAGGATCGTCGTGGACATTGGCCGGAGCGCGCAATCGGCCCAACCGTTCCGGACGGAATCTAATGGATCGCGCGCTCGCCACTGCACTCCAGGAGCGCTTCGGCAACACGCTTCTCGCCCCCGTTCGTCAACGATTTGACGAGACGGAGATTCGCGTCAGCATTGCTGATGCAATCCCAACGCTGCGCGCGCTACATGATGAACCTGCATTCGCATATGAAATGCTGATTGACCTTTGTGGGGTAGATACCGGTGAAGAGATGCAGGTCGTGTATCACCTTTCGTCGTCTCAAAGTGGTGACTGGCTTCGCGTGATCGTCCCCGGTATTGACCGAAGTGCGCCGCGCGTGAACTCGCTCGTCTCACTCTGGCCAGGCGCCGAATGGATGGAGCGCGAGGCCTACGACATGTTCGGCATCATCTTCGAAGGGAATCGCGACCTTCGTCGCATCTACATGCCAGATGATTATGTGAGCCACCCGCTCCGAAAAGATTTCTATCTTGCAGACGACGCGTCGCGGTCACCGGCCGCTGGCGTTCGCAACATGGAGCGCGTGGGAACGCCCGTTGATGCCACCCGCAGCACGGCACTACGCAAGAGTCCAGGGGCATAAGCGTGACCACACCCCTGACGAAACCATCACTTGACGATCCAAGGATTGCGATCCCCGCTGCCTCCGAGTGGTACGAGCCCGCACCCACGGCGCAGACGGAGCGACAGGCGGAGTTCCTGAACCTTCGCGACGGCGAGATGTTCATCAATATGGGGCCGCAACACCCGTCCACACACGGGGTGCTTCGCATCGTCGTCAAGGTGAACGGCGAGCAGGTTGTTGACCTTGACCCCGTGCTCGGATACCTCCACCGCGGCGTAGAGAAGCTCTGCGAGAACGCCGACTACCACCAGGCGATCTGCTACACCGACCCACTCGAATACGTGGCCTCGCTCTTCTGCGAAGCCGCACCCGTGGCCGCCTTCGAGAAGCTGATGGATGTCGACGTCCCGCGCCGCGCGCAGTACATCCGCGTCCTCACCATGGAGCTGAATCGCATCGCCAGTCACACCCTCTTCCAGGGGTGGATGGCGCTCGATCTTGGTGGGATCACGCCGATCCTCTGGTCGTTCATTGAACGCGATGAGATCGTGGACATGCTCGCGGCTCTCACGGGGCAGAAACTGCTCTACAACTACTACCGCATTGGTGGCGTGAACGGCGACCTCAATCACGAATTCATGAGCCGACTCGGCAACTGGATGAGCCGCGCCGCCGCGCAGATCGATTCAAACCTTGGGTTGATGAACGAGAACGAAATCTTCGTTCGACGCACGCGCGGTCTCGGCACGCTTGATGCGGCTACTGCGCTGCGCATGGGTGTCACTGGACCAAACCTGCGCGCCACCGGCGTGCCGTTTGATCTCCGCCGCGATCACCCATATCTGGTGTATCCAGAGCTTGAGTTCAACGTGCCAACACGCCAAGAGGGTGACTCGCTTGCGCGCTACATGGTTCGGATTGACGAGATTCGCGAGTCCATTCGCATCATTGATCAGGTGCTGCACGAAATGCCAGATGGTCCAGTGATGGCGAAACTCCCGCGCCTGATCCGACCACGACCAGGCCGCGCATTCGGCGCGGTAGAAGGGCCGCGTGGCGCGTACGGCGTGTACGCAATCTCTGATGGCACCGATCAACCGTTCCGGATGCGCATTCACGACCCATCGTTCGTTCACTTGCAACTGGTGGGTCCGCTCACGCGCGGCAATTTGATTGCAGACACCATGGCGGTGATGGCAAGCCTTGATCCTGTCATGGGTGGGGTGGACAAGTGAGCGGCGCACAGATGGCATGGTCACGAATGACGCCAGGCGGACGCGCACTCGCCGTGCTGCTGCCACTTCTCTCCGTTGGGGGCGCGGCGATCACCGCCCTGCTCGTTGTAGCGGGACCGTTCATTGGCGCAACCATTGGGGCAAACCTGCCAATCGTGCGCTTCCTCGCCGCGTCGGTGATCACCTTCTTGATCACCGTCCCTGTTGCATTCCTTTTGATTTACATGGAGATGAAGATCATTGCGTTGATGAATCTGCGCATCGGCCCAGATCGCATCGGTCCCGGCGGTGCCGTCATGAGTGTGGTGCACGGGCTCAAGGTGCTGATGAAGGAGGACTACACGCCGCCGAGCGTTGATGTTCCTGTCTTCACGCTCGCACCCGTCGTTGTCTATCTGGCGAGCTTCATGACGATCATGGTCATTCCGTTTGCGCCAGACCTCACGAGTATCGGACTCGAGTTCGGCCTCCTCTACTTCTTCGCTATCGGCGGACTCGGCGTAGTGGGCTTGATGATGGCGGGCTGGTCCTCGTTCAACAAGTATTCGCTTTTGGGCGGCATTCGAGCCGCAGCGCAGGCGATCAGCTATGAGATCCCCCTGACACTCTCCGTCGTAGGAATCATCATCTTGACCGGCACACTCTCGCTCCCAAAGATTGTGGAGGCGCAGAGCGGTTCCCTGCTTGACTGGTTCATCTTCCGTCAGCCACTTGCGGCGATCATCTTCTTCATTGCAATCACCGCAGAGGCGAACCGCACGCCGTTTGATAACACCGAAGCCGATCAGGAGATCGTTGCCGGATTCGCAACGGAGTACTCCGGCATGCGCTTCGGCTTCTTCTTCTTTGCGGAGTACGTCAACGTCTTCATCGTCTCAGCACTCTTCTCCGCCGTCTTCCTTGGCGGATCCAATGCACCGCTTGTTCTCCCCTTCAACCCTGAGATCAATGTGGACCTGAGCGGGCTCGGCCTCCTCCTCCCGATCGCGGCGGGGATCGCTCCGCTGCTTGGGACGTTGGCGATCGGCCTCCCCATCTACGCGATTAGCGCGCGCATCAAGGCCTGGCAGGCACTCCTCGCCGGCTTCCTCATCTTCGGCGCGCTTTCGACAGCGGCCATCGGCTTCTGGGCCTGGGCGATGCTTCCACCCGTCGCGGACCTTGTCTGGTTCCTGCTGAAGACGTTCACCCTGATCTTCATCTTCGTCTGGATGCGCGCAACGTTGCCGCGCGCGCGCATCGACCAGCTGATGGGCTTCGCCTGGAAGTGGCTCCTCCCCGCCTCACTGCTCAACCTATTTGTCACGGCTGCCGCCGTGTTGCTGACGGCATAAGGAGGGTCTGATGGCACGAATCCCAGGCTCAGGCATCGTCCGCGGAATGGCCCTGACGCTCACGCGCTTCTTCCAGCCGAAGAAGACGGTGATGTACCCCGAAGTGAAGCCAGACATTCCGCCGCGCAACCGTGGTCGCTTGGAACTGGTGACCGACGAGCGTGGCACGCTGAAGTGCGAAACCTGTTTCCAGTGCGCGCAGGCGTGCCCAATTGAGTGCATTGACATGGGCGGAACAGATACCAAGGGAAGGTACGCCGTCCACTGGGGGCCGGCGGAGCAGTACGCCGAGCGCCGCGAAGAGTCGGCGATGCGTCGCTCCGGACGAACCGTCTCCGACGCTGCGGCAGCACAAGAGAGCAGTGTTGACCTTCGACCCGTTGAAGCGGCGTTGGAACGCGTTGACTACGACCCGCATCACATGTTGCAGATCCTTGAGTCAGTACAGCGCGCGTACGGATATCTGCCGGTTGATGCATTGAAGCGCATCAGTCGCGCCACTGGCGCCTGGTACGCCATGGTCTATGGCACCGCAACCTTCTATAAACACCTCACGTTTGAGCCGGGACGCAATCGCACGATCGCGGTCTGCCGTTGTGCAAACTGCTTGGTTGCCGGCGCAGGGCGCGTGATCAACACGCTCTCGTTCGAATTTGGAACAGAGTTCGGACAGGCGATCCCGTGGAGCAACCTGCGGCTCGAAGCCCTCCCAACACACCTTCCTGACGCCCCATCGCCGCTCGTGGTGATTGACGGCGAACCACAGCGCGAGCTCTCAAGTCGCAATGCCGAGTCGTGGGCCGCCGCGCTTGCGGGGAGGTACGCCGCGTGAAGCAACTGAGCGCACCAAAGGGATGGTCACAGATCCTCATGACGCCACCGGCAACGCCGTGGAGCGCGCTGCGCGCTGCGCTCGCCGCTGGTGGCGCGGCAACCGCGCAGACACTCATTGATGCCGGCCTGCGCGGACGCGGCGGTGGGGGTTTCTTGACCGGTGAGAAGTGGCGTGCAGCTGCGCAGAGCGACGCGTCGCCGAAATACGCGGTGGCAAACGCATACGAGTCAGACCCAGCCGTCTTCACGAACCGTCTCCTTCTTGAAAAGAATGCACTCGGAGTCATTGAGGGCCTCGCGATCGCCGCACTCAGTGTTGGCGCGCGTGAAGCGATGATTGGCGTGCGCGCGGAGTACAGCGACGCAATCCGTTCGCTTGAAGTGACCATCACCACCGCAGAGCGCGAAGGCGTTCTCGGGGCCAACGTGCTCGGAAGCGGTCGCGAGCTCACCGTGCGCGTCATCCCACTTCAAGGCTCAAGCATGATCGGTGAAGAGACGGTGCTGCTCAAGGCGCTTGCAGGAAAACGCGGTCAGCCAGAGCAGACGCCGCCGTATCCATCGGAAGTTGGCTATCTCGGCAAGCCGACCGTGGTGAACAACGTGGCAACACTCGCCGCCGTCTCTTGGATCCTTGCCAACGGCGCCGCTGCATTCAAGCAGATTGGCGACCCAGCGCAGCCTGGAACCATGCTCGTTCAGGTGAGCGGCTCGATCACTAACTCCGGCGTCCTCGAAGTTCCGACAGGAACCCCACTCGCGGAGATCCTCGCAGTGGCGGGAGGCCCCGCACGCGGAGCCACGATCAAGGCGCTTCTTGTTGGCGGCCCATCGGGCGGATTTGTTCCTGCGCAGCTGTTGGCAAGTACGCCGTATAGCGGCGCCGGACTCGCCGCGGTTGGCGCGCACATTGGTTCGGGCGCGCTGCTTGCCCTCGACGGGAGCGCATCAATTCCTGAGCTCGCCGCCATGTTGACGCGCTGGTGTGCCGACGAAGCCTGCGGAAAAACAATTCCATGCCGCATCGGCACCCGTCGCCTTGCTGAGATTGGGCAACGCTTTGTCGACGGTCTCGCTGGCCCGCAAGACGGCGAGCGACTCCAGGCGCTCGCGGCAGATGTTGCAGATAGCGCGCTCTGCGCGCATGAGCGGCTCACGCCAAGCCCACTCCTGACGGGGATGCGATACTTCAAACACGAGTTTTATCCGGCCAACGTCGCGCAGCCAAGCGGCGCAGTAGCAGGACGGAGTACGTAGATGGCAGGCCTCATGGAGCGACCAACGAGTGGTGTGACACCAGTTGATGCCACCGCGGTGCAGACCACCTCAGAGAGCCAAGCGGTTGAGCAGATGCTCTCCACGCGCAGCCCACAACGCCCGCAGCGCACCCCAACCTTCTATGTAGAGATTGACGGGAGGCAGCTCGAGGCGTTTGAGGGACAGACAATCCTCGAAGTCTGCCGCGCAAATGGCATTGAAGTCCCAACGCTCTGCTACGACCCGAAACTTCCTGGATTCGGCGCATGCCGCATGTGTGTGGTCGACGTTGACGGGTGTGACTCACCGCAGATCAGCTGTTCGGCAAAGGCGGAACCCGCAGCGGTCATTGCCACACAGACCGATCGGCTGCGTGAGATTCGTCGCACCAACCTGGAGTTGATCTTTAGCGACCACAACGCGTACTGTCTGCCGCCGTGCCAAAACAAGTGCCCGAGCCACATCGACATTCCAGGTTTCTTGAAGGCGAACGCCGAGTCGCAGTTCCGCGAGTCGGCGCGCATCTTCAAGCGCACCATCCCGTTCCCAAGCATCCTCGGTCGCGTCTGCCCAGCACCTTGTGAAGACCACTGCCGTCGTGACGAAGTTGACGAAGCGATCGCGATCCGCGACAGCCACCGCTACGCAGGCGACCAGGTGCTCAAGTCAATGTGGGACGAG
>JBEDBF010000002.1:0-30922 GCA_041177405.1 Chloroflexota bacterium
CGAGGCGATTCGAGGTTCGACCAATGCTCGCCTGCGGCTTGACGCCAATGGGGGCTGGTCTCGGGAGCGCGCTGCCGATCTTCTTCCGCGTCTACAACGATTTGATATTGAGTTGGTTGAGCAGCCATTCCCCACATCGGATGACGCCTCGCTCGGTTGGCTCAAAGCACAAGGTTATGGGGTTCCAATATTCGCCGACGAGAGCGTGGGCCGTCTATCAGATGTCTCTCGCATCGCGCCGAGCGTTGACGGCATTGTGGTCAAACTGCGCAAGTTTGGAGGTGTGCGCGCCACGGTTGAGGCCATTCAGTTGGCGCGGACGCTCGGTCTGCGCGTGATGGTTAGTTGCATGATCGAGAGTTCGCTTGCGGTGACTGCGGCGGCACATCTTGCTCGCATGTGTGATCTCGTCGATCTTGATGCCCCGCTGCTCGTCCGCAACGATCCGTATCTCGGAGTGACCTATCAGGGTTCGCAAGGTTACGTCCCCTCTGGGGTAGGGATCGGGGCGATTCGACGCAACCCGTAGGGTTACGGGTGGAGTGTGCCGCGTTGCTCCCAGGGGTCAACAGCGTTCGTGTCTGCTGGAGGCGCTTCGTAGCTCAGCCTGGTTCGGCCATCTGAAGGAAGGATTGCGGCCTCGTCTCCGCACTCAATCAGGGTTGCCGCTTGGCTTGCGCCATCCCCGAGGAGGTGCAGTGGTGTGAGCTGGACTGGGCCAGCGCTCCCATTGAAGGCGGCGCGTAGCGTCACGCTGGCGTCTCTCCCGTGCGCAGCGATCAGTGCAGTAACGGTTTCAGGGTCGATACCCGCATGAGCGATCGGGAGGGTGAGGAGCGCGCTCGTTCCGCCCACGATGTGCTGGGCCTCCGTGCCCGCCGCCTTCACGCTGGGGGCCTCGGTAGTTTGCGCGAGCGGGGCGAAGTTGTGCTCCGCGGCAAGTCCTGAAACAAGAATGGGGTGGGCTCCACCCGACCAGGCGGCCTCAATCAGTCGTGTGAGGGCTGGTGAAGGGCTCCCATTCGTCAGTGAGTCGGGATTGGCGAGAATCAGCGCGGCGACGGTCATGCCCAAAGTATACGCCGACGCGAAGCGTGCGAGAATCTGCGCATGACTGCGATCAACGCCCCCGCAAACCTCGTCGCCCAGTCGGGCATTCGCACCGTCGGCATCGTCGCCCACGTTGACCACGGGAAGACCACGCTGGTGGACAGCCTGCTGCGCCAGAACGGTGCCTTCCGCGCCAATGAAGAGTTGGTGGAACGCGTCATGGACAGTGGTGACCTTGAGCGGGAGAAGGGGATCACCATTCTCGCAAAGGAGACGGCAATCCAGTTCAAGGGCGTTCGCGTGGTGATCGTGGACACCCCGGGCCACGCCGACTTCGGTGGCGAAGTTGAGCGCAGCCTCTTGGCCGTCGACGCTGTGCTCCTTCTCGTTGATGCCTCCGAGGGGCCGCTCCCGCAGACGCGCTACGTCCTCTCCAAGGCGCTTGCGCGCTCACTTCCGGTAGTCCTCGTGATCAACAAGATTGATCGTGCGGACGCACGCATCAAAGAGGTGATCGACGAGGTGTACGAGCTCTTCCTTGATCTTGGGGCAAATGAGCAGCAGATCAACTTCCCGATCGTCTACACCAACGCGCGTGCGGGTACGGCAACGCTCGACCTGGAAAAGCCTGGTACCGATCTGGTTCCGCTCCTGGACGTCGTTCTTGAGACCGCACCGGCACCGATGCATGAGCCTGGGCATCCGCTCCAAGTGTTGATCACAAACCTCGCCGCGAATGACTTCGTTGGGCGTATTGCGGTGGGGCGCATTCGCAATGGCGTGGTGCGCAAAGGGGCGAAGATCACCATCCTGCGCGACGAAGGCTCCATTAGCGGGACGGTGACCAGCCTTACGCTCCCGATGGGGATCGAACGCGTGGAAGTGCCCGAGGCCGGACCTGGAGAGATCGTAGGAATTGCAGGTCTCGCCGATGTTGAGATTGGCGAGACGATCACCGACCCTGCCGATCCGCGACCGCTGGAACGACTCCACGTTGATCCGCCAACGCTGCAGATGACCTTTGGCGTGAACACCAGTCCTATCGGGGGCAAGGACGGGAAGTTCCTCACCTCTCGGCAGTTGAAGGCGCGCCTCGAAAAGGAGGTGCTCGGCAATCCGGCGATTGAGGTGAGCCCAACCGAAACTGGTGAAGCGTTCCAGGTGCGTGGGCGTGGCGAGCTCCAACTTGCGATCCTTGTGGAGCAGATGCGGCGCGAAGGGTTTGAACTTGAAGTTTCTCGACCCGAGGTGCTCCTACATAAGGGGCCGAACGGCGTTGAGGAGCCGTTTGAGCAGCTCACCATTGACGTCCCTGTTGATTTTGTTGGCGTGATCACCGGCATCATGGCAGAGCGTCGCGCGCGAATGGAGAACATCCAGCACGGTGCAGACGGACGTGCCCGCGTCGACTTCCTGATCCCAACGCGGGGCCTCATCGGCGTGCGAGGTCGCATCCTGACGGAGACGCGAGGAACGGCGTTGATCCACCAGTTGAGTGCTGGCTACAAGCCGTGGGTTGGCGAGATTCCGCACCGCACGAACGGTTGTCTCATCTCTGATCGTACGGGGGTCACGACTGGTTATGCGCTGTACGGAATCCAGGAGCGGGGCGAGCTCTTCGTGACGGAGGGGGAGCAGACCTATGAAGGGCAGATCATCGGCGAAAGTGCGAAGCCAGGCGACATGGATGTGAACGCGGTGCGTGAGAAGAAGCTCACCAACATGCGTACCCACTCGCACGACGAGGCGATTCGACTCACGCCGCCGCGCCGTATGGCGCTGGAGAACGCACTTGAATTCATTGGTCCAGACGAGCTGATTGAAGTTACTCCGTCGGCGCTTCGACTCCGCAAGCGCCTTCTCAATGAGAACGATCGTCGTCGTGAAGCAGGCCGGCGCGCCGAGATGCGCGAGGCGAACTAGTTCCTTCGATGAGCGCGATGCGGATCTTTGCTGATCACGCCGCCGGATCCCCTGTTCGGCCAGAGGTTGCAGACCTCCTCGCCGCACTTTACCGCGAAGGGATCGGCAATCCGAACGGCGGACATGCAGAGGCTCGACGCGCCCGCGCAGTGCTCGATGAGGCGCGTGCCAACATCGCAGATACGTTCAAGGTTGAGTCACGTCAGGTGACCTTCACAGCGAGCGCATCTGAGGCGCTGGCCCTGGCGCTGAACAGCGAACTTCGGGGTAACGGACGACTGATGACCACTGCGACGGAGCATCGCGGAGCTCGCGCGCTTGCGGCGCGCCATGAGGCGGCCGGGGGCGCCGTTGAGTTGATCTCTGTCGATTCGAGTGGCGCATGGCGTCTTGCCGGAATCACGCCGCGCCGCGACACGGTGGCACTCCTGACGATCTCATCGGGCGAACTTGGGACCGAACAAGATCTCTCCGCGATTCGAGCGTTGTGGCGTGAGGCCGAAGGGGGGGCACTGATCCTAGATGCTGTGCAGGCGGCAGCGTCGCAAAGACTGCACTTTGATGAGATTGGCGCAGATCACCTTGTGGTTGGATCTGCAAAGCTTGAGGGGCCAACGGGTATTGCGGCGCTCATCTCTGCGCCAGATCGAAGGCTGCGGCCACTCGTTGCTGGGGGTGGACAGGAGCGAGGCCGCCGCGGTGGGACGGAGGCGGTTCCACTTGCCGCGGCCTTTGCCCACGCGCTCCTCCTCGCTACACGTGAACGTGAGGCGACACGTGAACACCTGCGTGCGCTCTCCAACGTATTTGATGAGGCACTCGGTGCGCCAGAGACGCATGGCTTGCGTTTGACCGGAAGCGCCGATCGAACGAAGCGGCTTCCAGGTCATCACTCATACGCGGCGAGCTGGGCGCTCGGTGATGACCTAGTGGCGGCCTTGGACCACGCAGGTCTCGCCATCTCGACAGGATCTGCCTGCATCAGTGGTTCGCGTGAACCATCGGAGGCGCTGGTGGCATGCGGACGCTCTCTCGATGAGGCTCGCGGTGGAATCCGGATCTCCTTTGGTCGAACGAATAACGTTGAAGAGGCACGTCGTGCCGCTGCGATCACAGCAGCCACCTGCGCGCGGATCCGCGAAGGGGTTCGCGTGGAGACAACGTCTCCATGACCGCGAGCGGTCTTCCGAGCGGGTGGCTTGCGGAGCCGGAGGCTACCCGTTCAGAGCGTGTGCTCGTTGCCCTCTCTGGCGGTGTGGACTCTTCGGTTGCGGCCGCACTTCTTGTTGAGGCCGGACATCAGGTTGTTGGCGTGTGGATGCGCCTGCACGATGCTGCGGATCGCGTGGATGGGGGACGGAAGAGTTGCTGCACGCTTGATGCGGCAGACGACGCACGACGGGTAGCCGACCAGCTGAAGATCCCGTTCCACATTCAGAATCTTGAGCGCGAGTTTGCCGCCGCGGTGCTTGAGCCATTTGTTGGCGCGTATCTCGGCGGCGAGACGCCGAGCCCTTGCGTCGGCTGCAACACGGCGGTGAAGTTTGGTGCACTCGTCGGGAAGGGGAGTGCACTGTTCGGCTGCGAGGCGGTTGCAACCGGTCACTATGCACGGCGCGCGGTCAGCGCAGATGGTGAATCGTGGCGACTCAGAACTGCAGTTGACCAGGACAAGGACCAGACCTACTTCTTGCATGGGCTCAGTAGCGAAGCGATCGCGCGTGCTCGCTTCCCACTTGGCGGAATGACAAAGAGCGAGGTTCGTGAAGCGGCTCGCAAACGCGGCCTCGCCACCGCGGAGAAGCCAGAGAGTCAGGAGATCTGCTTTGTTCCCGATGGCGACTACCGTTCGCTGTTGCGCACGCGTGGATGGGAGCCGCAACGCGGCGAGATCGTGGATGAGAAGGGGCGCGTCGTAGGCGTTCATGAAGGGAGCGCTGGGTTTACCGTCGGTCAACGACGTGGTCTTGAGGTGGCGGGTGATACGCCCCGCTATGTGAGCGCCATCGATCCGCGGACGAATCGGATCACGATCGGGAGACGCGAATCTCTGGAGCGACGCGAGATCACGTTGAGCGGTGCTGCAACCCCGAGCGGCGAACTCCCAGCGGGGGCGGTCCTGCACGGTGCGGCAAGGATTCGCCATCGCGGTGTGACGGCCGCGGGACGTTTGGTGAGCAGCGGTGGTGGCATTGCCACCCTGCAGTTGGACGACCCGCTCTGGGCGCCGTCACCCGGGCAGACCGTTGTGCTCTACGAAGGGGAGACGCTGGCCGCCGGTGGCCAGATCAGCGCCGCAACAGCGATCCATGCTTGAACCTGCGCCGCTGTTGATCGGGCTGACGATTCTCATCGTGACACTCGTCGGCCGCCTCCTCTCAGTTAGGGCGCCGCTACCCATCGCCATCGCCGCTGCTGGGGCGGGTGCGCTGCTGGGACAACTTCTCGGCGAACGGCTGCTCGGCGGGCTGATCTCTATTGGCGGTGCGGCCTGGCCCGCCCCCTTAGCTGGCGCACTGATGGTTGAGCGACTCGCCGCGCGGATCGCCAGTGGCTGGGAGCGAGGTCGGCAGCCCTGAGAACGGCGGAGCTCACGGATCCCTCTGCTACGCTCGCCGGATGAAGCGAGACCCACGGATTCCTTCATACAGCGCCGCTGAACTGCGGTCGCGATTCATCGCCTTCTTTGAGGCTCGCGGTCATGCGGCGGTCCCGAGCGCGTCGCTCCTCCCCGCAGGTGACGCCACGCTCCTCTTTACCAACTCCGGCATGGTTCAGTTCAAGGAGCTTTTCAGCGGTGCCGAGACACGCTCCTATACGCGAGCGGTCGACTATCAGCGCTGCCTGCGCGTGGCAGGGAAACACAACGATTTCGAGGAGGTCGGGCGCACGCCGCGCCACCACACCCTCTTCGAAATGCTCGGCAGCTGGTCGTTCGGGGACTACTTCAAGCGCGATGCGATCCTTTGGGCCTGGGAGTTCCTCACCGTGGAACTTGGCATTCCTGCGGACCGCCTCGCCGCAACCATCTATTCCGACGACGAAGAGGCGGCAACGATCTGGCGTGATGAGATCAAGCTTCCACCAGAGCGCCTCGCTCGCTGGGGAGACGTTGCAAAGGGTGACGACGCCAACTTCTGGCGCATGGCGGAGACGGGCCCTTGCGGACCGTGCTCAGAGATCCACTTTGATCGCGGTGCCGAGCTCTCGTGCGGCAAGGAGTGCGCCCCTGACCACTCAGAGCAGTGCCCGCGCTGGCTGGAGATTTGGAACCTTGTCTTCATGCAGTACGAGCAGCACGCGGATGGGAGGCGCACCGAGCTGCCGTTCAAGAGCGTTGATACCGGGATGGGGCTGGAGCGACTTGCCAGCGTCAGCCAGCAGGTGCTCTCCAATTACGATACTGACCTCTTCATCCCGATCCATGCGCTGCTCCAGAAGATCACAGGCCACGACGTCAAGGCCTTTGAAACGCAGCGATTCAGTTATCAGGTCATTGCGGACCACTCACGCGCGGTCACCTTCCTGCTCGCCGACGGCGTACGACCCGGGAATGAGGGGCGAGGCTACGTCCTACGTCGCATCATTCGTCGCGCAGTTCGTCACAGCCGACTGCTCGGAATAGAGCGCTCCTTCCTTTCGGAGGTTGCTCGCAAAGTGATCGACATCATGAGTGACGCATATCCGTATTTGCGTGAGAGCGAGACTCTTATTGTGGAATCCCTTGAACGCGAAGAGGCACAGTTCGCACGTACGCTCGACGGCGGCTCATCGCTTCTCGCAGCCGCCCTTGCGCCGCTGGCCAAGGGGGCGAACACGGTTGGCGTTCGTCCGGATCAACTTCCTGACGATGCCCCTCGCCTTGACGGGGAGGTGGCCTTCAAGTTGCACGACACATTCGGATTCCCGATTGACCTCACGATTGAACTCGCTGCGGAGCGTGGCGTTGCGGTCGACCGTGCCGGATTCGACGCGGCACTTGCGGAGCAGCGACAACGGAGCCGTGGGGGAAAGAAGGCGGAGCTTGCCGAGCATGCAGCCTCGGTGGCGCAACTCGAAGAGCTTCTTCGGGCGGTGGGCGAGACTGAGTTCATCGGCTATGAACAACTGGAGGGGAGCGCCACCGTCAAGGGGATCCTGACCGAAACGGGGATCTCGGAGCGCGCGGACGCTGGCAACGTTCGCATCGTTGTTGAGCGGACCCCCTTCTATGCCGAGCGCGGCGGACAGGTGGGCGACCAGGGCGATCTGCTCGGAGAGGGTGGTACAGCGATTGGTCGGATCACAGATACGCAGCGCCCGATCGGTGCGATGACGTTGCACGAGACGAAGCTGATGGGTCCAGTTGCGGTGGGGGACCAGGTGACGATGAGGGTGGATGCGCCGCGGCGGGCGGCTACCGTTCGCAACCATACGGCGACACACCTTCTTCACCGTGCCATCCGAATCGTTGCCGGTGCCGAAGCCAAACAGCGAGGTTCGCTCGTGCACCCAGACTACTTGCGATTTGACTACCCTCTCGATCGGCCCCTTTCGCGCGAGGAACGTGATGCGGTCGAGGTGGAGGTGCAGCGCGCGATCCGTTCCAACATTCCGATCGTTGCGGCGCAGATGAGCATGAAGGAGGCGGTCGATGCTGGTGCAGACGCCTTCTTTGATGAGAAGTACGGTGAACGGGTCCGCACGATTCGGATGGCGGATTACTCCCATGAACTCTGCGGCGGCACGCACTGCAGTGCAACGGGCGAAGTTGGGAGCTTTGTCATTACATCGGACCGCAGCATTGGTTCTGGACTTCGCCGCATCGAGGCGTTAAGTGGCCCAGTTGCAGATGAATATCTCCGGGCGCGAGTGAAGAGCGTTGAAGCGGCGGCGGACCTCCTCGGCCTGCAAGATCAAGATCTGTTGACCCAGAGGATTGCCCAACTTCAAGCCGAGTTGAAGGATGCCAAGCGTCGCGCTCGGGAGGGTGGAGCCCGACGACTAGATCCTGCCGCTCTTGCGGCCACCGCGGTAAGTGCTCCTGGTGGCTACCGTGTCCTCCTCGCGAGCGTTGATGTTGAGGATATTGAAGCGCTGAAGGAACTCTCGAATCAACTTCGCAAAGAGTTGGGTGCCGGCGTGATCGGTCTCGTACGTTCTGGTGGAGCCCCCGACATCTTGGTGGTGGTTGATGGGGTTGACGCGTCGGTCGCCAATGCGGGAAGCATTGTCTCTGCTGGTGCGGTTGCGATCGGCGGTCGTGGTGGCGGAAAACCGAATATGGGTCAGGGGCGCGGTGCAGAGGGGGGCGATGCCGCACTCGCGATTCAGGCGATGGCGGCGGCCCTCGGCCTCACACGATCGGGTGCAGATGCATGAACCGGGCCGGCCGGCGACTCGGAATTGATCTCGGCGATCGGCGAATCGGTCTCGCAGTAGCGGTTGACGACTTATCGCCGCGCGGCCTCCCAACGATGATCCGCGCGGAAGACGCGAGTGCAGACGCTGCACGACTCGCGGTGATCTGTAAGGAGCAGCGCATAGAGCGCATCGTGATCGGCCTCCCGCTTCACAGTGATGGTCGTGCGAGCGAGCAGGGAGAGAAAACGTTTCGCTGGGCCGAAGTGGTGGGAGGCATCCTTCAACTGCCGATGCGCTTCATCGACGAGCGATATTCAACTGCGCGGGCAGTGGAGCGGGTAGGGCGGCAAGGCGGTGGCGCAGGAGGCGGAGAGCCTGGACCTCATCGACGCGCCGCATACCGTGCATCGATTGATCAAGCGGCAGCAGTGCTCATTCTAGAGGACGAGGCTGACCCGGGCCTCCACGTTGATCCAGTCCTGCTTCGCGTTGGCGGTGCGGAGTGAGCGGCACGCGGCGGTTGGGGCTGCTCGCTGCGCTCCTTGTACTCCTCGCTGTCGGTCGCGTAGCCGCTCCATCTCTGGTGGGCGATGCTCTGATACGTGCGGGCCTTCGCTCACCGGGAATCCTCGCACTCCCGTTTCTTGGCGACATTGCGGTCGAGCGCCTCGGTGATCGGATCTCAGCGCCGGCCTCTGATGACACATCACTGGTGATGGTTGAGATTGCTTCAGGGAGTAGCACCGCTGCGATTGCGGAGCAGCTATTTGCTGCCGGACTGATTGCTGACCCAACAGGATTTATTATTGCGGTCGGACGTGCTGGCTATGAAGGCCAGCTTCAGGCTGGGCTCTTTCAGGTTGCTGGGAGCATGACACCAGTTGAGGTTGCGGCAGCGCTCACGCAGCCGTATCGCGAGCCGACCATCGCGGTGCAGTTGCGCGCCGGCCTACGCCTCGAGCAGGTCGTCGCGCAAGCTGGGACCATCGAACTCCCCTTCACGCAGCGCGAACTGCTCGATCTGCTGCGCACGCCACCCGCCGCGCTTGTTGCTGACTACGATTGGCTTGACCTTCCTCGTGGTGGAACGCTGGAGGGGCGGCTCGGATCGGGCACATTCAACGTGCCGGTGAGTGCCACTGCGGAGCGCTTTGTGCGGATGCTGCTCGACCGGTTTGCAGAGCAGGTCCCTGCCGAGTTGCGTGGCCCAACAGCTGACGGTCGCTCGTTCCATGAGGTGCTGACCCTCGCCTCTATCGTTGAGCGAGAGGCGGCCCTCGATGAGGAGCGACCGCGCATGGCGGGGGTGTATGCATATCGCCTCCAGGAGGGGATCGGCCTCTTCGCAGATCCAACGATCATCTGGGTTGCCGATTCCGCCGCGCTTCGAACTCTGAAGCTCTCGCAGTGGGAGAACTATGAGTTCTGGACCTTCCCGCCACAACCGTATGTTGGCTTGGTGCCGCCGCGGGTGCCGCAGGACCTTGTTCCTTGGAACACATTTGTGCGTGGTGGACTCCCACCGACCCCCGTCGCCTCGCCATCGCGCGCATCCATCGAGGCGGCACGTAACCCAGACATGAGCCGCAAGGAGATGTATTTCGTGCTGATCCCAGATAGTGGCGGCCGACATGACTTCAGCAAGACGCTTGCAGAGCATGAAGCGAAGGCGAAAAAGTACGGCTACAGGTGAGCCATTGGATATGAGGCACCCAACCCCGAGTGACTTTGCCGCACCGCCGCAGGTGTCAGATTTCCAGCGATGGCACGATGCAGATGCGGCCGCGAGACCCGCACGCCTTGCGGCACTGCGCGCTCGCGCGCGAGTAGAGGGTCTCGATGCGCTCCTGCTCACCTCACACGCGGATGCTCGCTACTTCTCTGGTATCTGTTTCGGGCCAAATGAGGAACCCACTGCGGGCGTGAGCGGTTGGCTGCTGATCTCTGCAGACGCGTTCGCGATCTTCGCGGACTCGCGTTATACCGTGCAGGCCCGCCGTGAGGCGGAACTCGCCACCCCGCTCGATCCTGGAAATGATCCAGGTGCGGCGATCGCAGCGTGGGCGAAGGCCAACGGCGTACGCAACCTTGGCGTCGATCCTGGCGCGATCCGACACGCGATCTGGGTGCGCATCCAAGAGGCGGCACCTGACGTAATGCTCACTCCTGCGAAGGGGTGGGGGGTCGCCCTCCGCGCCGTAAAGGAGCCAGCAGAGATTGAGCGGATCGCTGCCGCCTGCGCCGTGGCAGATCGCGCCCTAGCCACGATGCTGCCGAAGATCGTCCCTGGCGCAACCGAGGCGCAGTTGGCGTGGCTATTGGAGCGCGAGATGCGCGAAGGCGGAGCCGAGGCGCTCGCATTTGATGTCGCTGCACTCGCCGGTCCAAATGCCGCACTCCCTCACGGGAACCCAGGAGGTCGACCGTTCCGAAAAGGGGAGGTTGCCCTCTTCGACTTTGGCGCGCAAGTTGCTGGGTATCGAAGTGATATGACGCGCACGCTCTTCGTTGGGAGTGCGCAGGATGAAGATCTGATCCTCTATGCGCGCGTGCTTGACGGACAACAGGCGGCAATCGCTGCGCTCCGGCGCGCAGTGGAGAGCGGCGCCACTGAGCTCCCCTCGGGACGTGATGCTGATCGCGTGACACGCGCGGCCATGGGCGACGTGAACGGTGTGTACGAACATGGACTTGGCCATGGGATTGGGCTGCAGACTCACGAATCCCCCTCCCTCTCACGTGGCGCTTCGGAGAGCCCGCTCCCTTCGCCAACAGTCTTTAGCGTGGAGCCTGGGATCTATTTGGAGGAGCGCATAGGGATTCGCATCGAGGATCTTGTGGCCGTTGACCTCGCAAGGCGAAGTCTCAGCACACTCACGCTCTTCCCCTCTGCCCCCTTGATCGTGGGCTGACGGCTAGACTGGCAGGCGAGAGAGGGTCCTGGCCGAGCGGCCGAGCGGCCGAGAGAGGGGGAGCCAGATGATATCTACCGGCGAACTGAAAAAGGGTGTCGTCATTGAACTAGAGGGCGACCTCTGGCAGATCCTCGAATACCACCACATAAAGGTGGGTCGCGGTTCAGCCCAGGTCCGGATCAAGTTCCGAAACGTTCGGAAGCAGTCAATCGTTGAGAAGACCTTCCAGGCGGGTGAGAAGTTCCCACGCGCGACGCTCGAGCGTCGCCCTGCGCAGTTCCTCTTCTCGGATGGAAACGACTTCACCTTCATGGACACGTCAAACTATGAGCAGTTCGTGATCACTGGCGAGCAGCTCGGCGACGCTAAGGATTACATCAAGGACAATCTCGTCCTTGAACGCATCAGTTATGAGAATGAAACGCTTGGGGTGGAGTTGCCGATCAACATTGACCTCGTGGTGAAGGAGACGGATCCAGGGTTCGCGGGTGATACGGCAACTGGCGCGCGGAAGCCCGCCACGCTTGAGACGGGCCTCGTCGTGCAGGTCCCGCTCTTTGTGAACGTCGGTGATGTGATCCGAGTTGACACGCGAACCGGCGAATACCAGACGCGCGTCTGATCACCCAGCCCGTCCCTGAGGAGGCACTCAGCGTCTCTGAGGTTGCGGCGCGCATCCGCGCCCAGATTGGTGATGATCCAGCTCTAGCTTCATGTGCGGTGGTGGGCGAAGTGCAAAGCAGCATGCGAAGCACCGCGGGGCACGAGTATTTGACCCTGCGGGATGCAGAGTCAACGCTTGACGCGGTCCGCTTCCGGGGCAGCATTCGACCGGGTGAAGAGCTCCCCGCTGTTGGCGAGATGGTGATCTTGCTCGGCAGGATTGATCTCTATACGCCGCGCAGCAGATATCAGTTGATCGCGAACGCGCTGATACGCCCGGGAGGGATGGGACGGCTCTCACAAGAGTTGGAGGCACTCCGACGCAAACTGCAAGTAGAGGGTCTCTTTGATGCGGCACGGAAGCGTCCCATTCCGGTAGCCCCTCGGGGGATTGCGATCGTCACCTCGCGGTCGGGCGCAGTGCTTCACGATGTGGTGCGCGTGCTTCGCAGCTCGGCGCCGCAGACTCGACTCCTTCTGGTCCATGCGCCAGTGCAAGGCGCGACCGCGCCGAAGGAGCTCGCTGACGCCATCCGTCGCGCAAATGTCCAGGCGGCCCGTGAGGCGCGCGCGGGGAACATCACAGCCCCAAGCGTGATACTGCTCGCTCGCGGTGGCGGGTCAAGCGATGACCTTTCCGCCTTCAACAGTGAGGTGCTCTTGCGCGCAATCGCAGCGTCCGACCTACCGGTGCTCTCCGCGGTTGGGCACGAGTCCGATGTCACGCTGGCCGATCTTGTTGCGGATGATCGAGCAGGGACACCCAGCATTGCGGCGGCGCGCCTCTCACCAAACCTCGACTTAATCCGAGCACGGCCGCTTCAACTGCTCGCCCGTGCGTACCACGAGGTGCAGCGCAGGCTGATGGAGCACGCGTCCGAAGTGCGCGAAGCGGGGCGATCACTACGTGCAGCCGGACCCGACTCGCAGGTAGAGCGCGAGGAGGAGCGACTTGCACTGACGGGGGACGATCTCGTGCGGGCCGCTCGGCTTTCACTACGCGTAGCGACGCAGCGGGTGCGGCAGACGCAGCTGCTCCTCACCGCCCTCTCGCCACTCGCCATCCTCGCCCGTGGCTATGCGATGGTTCAGGGGGCTGACGGGGCGCTCGTGCGCTCATGGAGACAGGCTCCCGCGGGGCGTGAGATTCTAGTGCGGCTCGCCGAGGGGTCACTCGTGGCGAGCGTGAAGCGAAGTGAGAAGGGGGGGCGAGATGGCGGCAAAGCGTCCTAAGTCAGCCGACAGCGCGCTCCCCGCAGATTTCGAGGCAACCATGCGCGAGCTCCGCAGTATCGTGGAGCAACTCGAATCTGAGGATGGCGGCCTTGAGGCGGCGGTGACGCAATTTGAACGTGGGGTGAAGCTGCAGCAGCACGCCCAGAAGCAACTCGAGGCGGCGCGCTTGCGTATTGAAGAGCTTCTCCCCGAAGGAGGCCTCACGGAGATTGAAGCCGATGACGATGAGGAGGAGGAGTGAGCGTTGAGCCGCACAAGATCTTCGATGAAGGGATCGCCCTTCGAGCGGTCGGTGCAGACTCTATCCTCGCTCGCCTGACTGGGCCGAGCGACCTAAAGGGGCTCTCCTCCAACGAGCTCACCCAACTTGCGGAGGAGATTCGCACCGCAATCATCGCGACAACTGCTGTAACCGGCGGCCACCTTGGGCCAAGCCTCGGCGTCGTGGAGTTGACGATCGCCCTTCACCACATCATGTCCTCACCGGTGGACCGAATCGTGTTTGACACAGGTCACCAGGCATACCCACACAAGTTGCTCACGGGTCGCCTGGCCAGATTCGGTAGCCTGCGTCAACTTGGTGGAATCGGTGGCTTCCCGCGAAGGAGTGAATCTCCACACGACGTCTTTGACGGCGGTCATGCCGGCACAGGGATCTCCATTGGTCAAGGCTTGGCGCTCGCGCGCGACGTCCGTGGAAGCAGCGAGAAGATCGCGGTGATTGTTGGCGACGCCGCGCTGATGAGTGGCCTAAGCCTCGAAGCGTTGAACGACATTGGCCACCGCCAAACAAAGATGTTGATTGTGTTGAATGATAATGAGATGTCCATCTCACCTACGGTGGGCGCCATCTCTACGTATCTCTCCAAGGTGAAGCTCTCTGGCACGTGGCGTGAGAGCAAGAGTCGATACGATCGGATCGTTGGTGCGATCCCGCTCGTGGGCGCCACCCTCCTTCGGATCTCGCAGAGCCTACGACGTTCCGTCGTCTCCTTCGCGCAGGAGCCTGGGCGGCTGTTTGAAGATCTCGGGATCACCTACGTTGGCGTGCTTGATGGCCATAACCGTATGCAAATGGAAGAGGCATTCACGAGTGCATTTGCGATGCCAGGTCCCGTGATTGTGCACGTGCGCACGCAGAAGGGTCGCGGATACCGACCCGCTGAGGCGGATCCAATCACGTTCCACGGTGCCGCACTCCCGAAGATGGAGGTGGGGATTGCCACTGACTCTTATGGGAAGGAGGGTGCCGTTCCAGTTGCTCCGGCGCCGAAGAAGCCGAACTACACCTCGGCGTTCGCCGCGGAACTTGTTGCTGCCGCAGCCGATGATCGTCGGATCGTTGCCATCACTGCGGGCATGCCGACAGGGACGGGACTTGATCTCTTTGCGAAGGCGTATCCAGATCGGTTCTACGACGTAGGCATTGCAGAGCAGCATGCGGTTGCTGCTGCGACGGGCATCGCCATGGGAGGCGGGCGACCGGTCGTTGCGATCTACTCAACATTCATGCAGCGAGCATGGGATCAGATCGTTCACGACGCCTGCCAGAACGATCAGCCCGTGCTGCTCGGTGTTGATCGCGCCGGCCTGGTTGGAGAGGATGGGACGAGCCACCAAGGGATGTTCACCCTCACCGCGCAGCGGCAGATCCCTCGGCTCGTGATCGCATCACCGAAAGATGAGCAGGAACTTCGCGCCCTGGTGCGCACTGCGCTGAACCAAGATCACCCATTCGCACTGCATTACCCGCGCGACAGCGTTGAGGGTGTGCCGCCTCGAGATCCGAAACCGATCCCTGTTGGCAAGGCGGAGACGCTTGCCGAAGGATCGGACATCGTCATCGTTGGCTTTGGGCCAATTGTGCAGCGTGGTCTACGCGTGGCGGAGCGACTGCGCGCGAGCGGGCTCTCGGTTGGCGTGGTGAATGCCATCTGGGCGAGTCCGATCGACCACGAGTTGTATCGCCGTCTCGGGCGGAGCACCTCGCTGATCGTCACGCTTGAAGAGAGCGTGGCGGCAGGTGGCTTCGGCGGTGCCGTTCTTGAGTCACTCGCCGCGGATCAAGCGGCGACAGGGGAGCCGATTCGCGCAACGATTCTCAGCATTGGGATACCCGCTGGTGCATTCGTAGACCACGGTAGTGTCAGCGACTTGCGGACGCTGATCGGTCTTGATGAGGCTGGGATTGAGCGCCAGATCCGAGCCGCGTGGGAGGCACGCCGCCCTCGTTAATCCTCGGTCGGTACGCCACCCGAGTATTGCCGTGTGAGATGATGAGGGTATGCGCCGCTATGGATTTGTCTACAACCCAACCAACGACCTCGCCCTTGAGGCCTGGGATGAGGCGGCGGGCTGGTGCGCTGCACGCGGCATTGAGTGCTGGGGGTACGCAGCGGACGCTCGCGAAGATATCGCCGCCGCGCTCCCAGGAAGCGAAGTGCTCTTCTCGCTCGGTGGAGACGGCACCTTCTTGCGAGCCGCCGCCGCAGTGGCCGAGCTCGGCACGCCACTCCTCGGCATCAATCTCGGCAAGATCGGTTTCCTCGCTCGTTCAGAGAGTTTCCAGCTCTCAAGTGCCCTTGAGGCGTTCACCGATGGGAAGTGGAGCGTACAGGAGCGCATGGCGCTCCGAGCGACGGTGCAACGCGTCACCGGTGGAGTACGTAGCTTCACCGCGCTTAACGATGTGGTGGTGGCACGCGGTCGCCTTCCGCGTGTAGTCCGACTCGATGTGGCGATTGGCGAGAGCCACCTCGCGACGTACATTGCGGACGGCGTGGTGATCTCATCGCCGACCGGGTCAACTGGATACTCATTCTCGGCAGGGGGGCCCATCCTTGATCCCGTTAGTCGCAACATCATCGTCACGCCGATCGCCGCATACCTCGCGACCCTCCGGTCAGTTGTAGTTCCTGCAGATCAGGTTGTGACCTGCACGGTGGTTGACGGCGAGGAGGCGGTCATCTCCATAGACGGATGGATTGATGAGCCACTCGCTACTGGTGATCGAGTCAGTGTCTCCGCCGCGTCGCACCCCATCCGCTTTGCTGAACTTCATGGCCTCGCCCCCTTCTGGGACCTTGTGCGCCAGAAGGTGGATCTCCTTCCACGGTGAGCGCCGCCAAGCGCGCCGCCAAGAGTGGGTCGCGCATTCTCGAACTTGGCGTCTCTGGGCTCGCAATCATTGACGCCGTGCGCGTGGAGCTTGGTGCAGGTCTCACCGTCCTCACTGGTGAAACCGGAGCGGGGAAGAGTCTCATCGTTGATGCGCTCGCGCTTGCACGCGGCGCACGCGCAGATACTGACGCGATCAGATCTGGTGAGGCGAAGCTCCGCGTGGATCTTCTATTGAGCGCAGACGGCGAAGAGCAGATCATTGTCCGGGAGGTTCATAGCGAAGGTCGCTCGGTCGCTCGCATGAATGATGAGCTCGTGACCCTCGCAAAGTTGAGCAGCGACGTTGCGCCGCGCATTGAGATTCACGGGCAGCATGATCAGCAACGTCTCGGAGATCGAGGTCGTCAGCGTGATCTTCTCGATCGCTGGTCGGAGAGCCTCGAGTTGCGGGAGGTGATCGGCGCGCTTGTGGGGGAGCGCGAGCGACTGAGGGAGGAGTTTGAGGAGCTCGGCGGGAGCGATGCGCGCCGAGAGGGGCTCCTCGCGATCGCCCGTGCCGAACGAGACGACCTTCTCGCCGCCGGCATCGAGCAAGGTGAAGGGGAGCGCCTCCGTGACGAGCTTCGTCGCGCAACGAGCAGTGATCGAATTCAGTCACTCCGGTCAGAGATCCTAGCCCTCCTCGATGCCGACGACGAGAGTCTGCGCGCACGATCCCGACTCCTCGATCGGAGCGCACGAGAGCTGTTGAAGCTTGATCCAGGTAGTGCTTCGCTCGCTGAGCGCATCAGTGCGCTTGCGGTAGAGATTGACGATCTGGCTCGTGAGACTGCGCGGGGCGAGTTGGCCGATGCGCCAACCCGCCCCGTTGCTGAACTTGAGGAGCGGCTCGGACTGATCCTTTCGCTTGAGCGAAGGTTCCGCACAGACGAAGCGGGACTTGCCGATGCGCTGGAGCGTGCGGAGCGTGAAGTTGCACGACTCGAGGGCGCTTCGGCACGGCAGGTTCAGATTGTTGCTGAGCGACAGGCGCTCGCGGAGCAGATTGGCAGAGAGGCTGCACGACTGCGAGCCGCGCGAACAGCTGGCGCGGCACGACTTCGGACGGCGGTCAATCGTGCACTCGAGGCACTCGCACTCCCCCCAACCTTTGAGATCTCAATAGCGCCACGTGCTGGGAGTGGAGAGGATCCAATCGTCGACGGCGAACCGTGTCTGGTGGATCGCAGCGGTGGGGACGAGGTGGAATATCTCTTTGCGCCGAACGCAGGGGAGCCCGCCGCTCCGATCGCAAAGATCGCCTCAGGTGGTGAGCTCAGTCGCGTCTCACTTGCGCTGGAGGAGGCGCTGAGCGACGCGAGCGAGGCGCGCACGCTCGTCTTTGACGAGATCGATGCAGGGCTCGGTGGTCGAGCTGGAGAGACGCTTGGGAGGAGCCTGAAGCGAATCGCCACACAACATCAGGTACTTTGTGTGACCCACCTTCCGCAGGTTGCTGCACAGGCCGATGTGCACCTCCAGGTTCGCAAGCGCGAAGAGGGTGGGCGTACAATCACCGAGGTGCGCCGCCTCACTGGGGATGAGCGCATGCGCGAACTTGCCTCCATGCTTGCCGGCGATGGTGCAGGGAGCGGCGCAGAGGCGGCCGCACGAGAGCTCTTGGCGAAGGCGGGCCAGAGCGAAACATGAGTGGTGGTCTCGCAACGAGCCCACTCGATCGCATCATTGAATCATGTCTCGTTTACCTGAGCGTTGAGCGAAACCTCTCTCCGCGCACTCTGGAAGCGTATCGCGGTGACTATCGAGCCTTTGCGGCGTCGCTCGGGCCGGGCGACGCCTGGCGCAGCGATGCAAAGGCGGCACAGGCCTGGCTGGCGAGCGCGAACGTTGCAGTCTCTACAACGCGCCGCCGAGCTGCGGCACTGCGCGTGCTCTATCGGTTTGCTGAAGGGGAAGGGGCGTTGACACGGTCAATCAGCGCAGAGATTGATCTTCCTCGGACGCGCCGTAGCCTCCCTGCAGTGTTGCGCTTAGATGATGTGGAGCGACTCCTACGGGAACTTGCAACGGAGCAGGGTACTGGCGACCTTTCGCGCGCAGATGCGCAACGTGCGCACGCGCTAGGCGAGGCCCTGTACGGGTCGGGTGGACGAGTCAGCGAGATCGTTGCGCTTGATCTTGATAGAGCGGATCTGGAAGATGGAAGCGTTCGACTCTATGGGAAGGGGCGCCGTGAGCGAGTCGTGCCCATTGGCGAGCCGGCGGTTGATGCCATCAGGAAGTACTGCGAAGATGGTCGTGAAGTACACGCCTCATCCAAAGCACGACGCAGTCGAGCTGAGGCGGAGCCGAACGCGCTCTTCCTCTCGCAGGGTGGCGTACGTCTCCGACGCGAATCGGCGTGGGGCACGATTCGTGCGGCGGCGAACCGCGCTGGGCTCGGGAGCGAGATCCACCCGCACACCCTTCGTCACTCCTTTGCCACGCACCTCCTCGACGGTGGCGCAGACCTACGTGTGGTTCAAGAGTTGCTCGGCCACGCTGATATCTCCACGACGCAGCTATACACGCACCTCCTCGGGAGTCATGTGCGTGATGCATACAAGCGAGCGCACCCCCGAGCGTAAGCGGCTACCATTACGAAATGGATGCAGCAACGCTCGGCCCACTTGTTGCTGCTCTGCTGCTGCTCCTCATCAGTTTCCCAGTGCATGAGGCGGCGCACGCGACAGCAGCGTGGAAGCTAGGAGACGGACACGCGCGAGCGCTCGGCCGTGTCTCCCTGGACCCTCGACGTCATATTGATCCTCTCGGCGCTGGTCTCCTACTGCTCTCGGCGCTCTCAGGCGGAGGGATGATCGGTTGGGCGAAGCCAACGCCCGTCATGGCGCAAAGTTTGCGCGGAGGAAGCCTCGGCTGGGCGCTTGTAGCCGTAGCGGGGCCGCTCAGCAATCTTGTACTCGCGGCTGCGTCAGCGGCCCTCTACCATCTGCTTGGACGTCCGCCGCTCTCAGACCTTGCAGGGGCGTTGATCGTCTACTTCACGTATTTCAATGCGGGCCTCTTCTTTCTGAACCTGCTCCCGATCCCACCGTTTGACGGTCGGGCACTCCTCACTGGCCTTCTCACCCTCGTCTCGCCGCGCCTCGCTGACCTCGTGGAGGGGCTGACCGCATCCCGCTTCGCCTTCCCAGTGGTCATCGTGCTCCTCTTCTTCACGCCGCTTGGGTCAATCCTCGGCGATCTGAGCCTTGGCTTGACCCAGCAACTTCTTGATCCACGATGAACTCACAGACCACGCCCCCGCGAGTCGCGGGAGACGCGTATCCTTCCGAATGAGACGGGAGGGGGAGTAAATGAGTCGGTCGGTTTTGGCGGAGGGGTTTGAACTTCCGGATCCTGCTGCCGCAGATATTGAGGGCGTCGTATTCCGGCGCGAGCAGGGCGGCCTCTTCGGTCGCTCCCGCTCCTATGTGGCGCTCGGAGATTTCAGTGGTCCGTATGGACTCTTGCTCGCACTCATTGAACGCGACGAACTCGACGTCTGTCGCGTTCCGCTCGCGCCATTCGCTGATGAGTTCCTTCGTTTCTTCGCGGAGATCCCCGACGACCGGCTCGAAACCCTTTCCGCCTTTGTTTCGGTCGCAGCACAGCTGATTGTCCTCAAGAGTCGGGCGCTTCTGCCGCGGCCGATTGCCAATCAGGGGCTCGAGGCACACGATCTTGACGATGCTGACGAGGCGGTGGACCTGCGTGCGCGACTCCTGCGGTACCGGGTCTTCCGTGATGCCGCTCGGGTACTCGGTGCGCGCCTGCAGTCGCCGCTCTGGCAGCGCGAGCAGCCAACGCGCCTCCTGCCGCAACCGAAGCCTGTCTTCTCGGAACCGTTGACCCCAGTCATCTCGGATCCAAAACGGCTGGTACGTGCCGCCACTCGCATTGCACTGCGCCGCCGCCCACTTGCTGATCTCGCGCTGGCGCCCGTGGGGTTGAAGGTGTCAATCGGCGATCGCCTTTCGGCCATTCGGGAGGCGGTCCGAGAGCGCGGGTTGAGCGGAGTGAACCTCGAGTCACTCCTGGGAGACCGGCGTGATCGTTCATTTATTGCAGTGACCTTCCTCGCTCTTCTAGAGTTGGCCAAGCGGCGTGAGGTTGAGGTGGCGCAAGAGTCGCTCTGGGGGCCAATCATCATCACGGAGAGATCGCCTGAGAGCGCTCCTGAAGGCGTGCATGCGTAAGGGGGGAGAATGAGCACCGAGAAGAGGGCGGGAGCGGCGCTTCCTGAGCGAGCGCATCCTGCAACCCCTGCTGATCTCGAAGCGCTCCTCTTCGTGGTTGATCGGCCACTGACGAGGAGAGAGGCGGCGAAGCTCCTTGAGGTGGACCGCGCGGCGCTCGATCGCTTGGTTGCCGAGCTTCAGACGATGCTGGCGGGACGCGGAATCACGCTGCTCGTCCACGGTGATGAACTCCAGCTTACGAGTGGGCCCGAACAGGCTCGCGCCGTGCTGGCATGGATTGGAACTGGTGGTTCCGATATGACTGCTGCGCCACTTGAGACCCTGACCGTAATCGCGTATCGGCAGCCGGTGACCAAGGCCGGCATCGAAGAGATTCGCGGCGTCGATGCCGACTATGCCCTTCGCGTGCTCCTTGAGCGCGGCCTCGTTGAAGAGGTTGATCGTCTGGAGACTGCTGGGCGTCCGCACCGTTACGCAACCACGATGGAGTTCCTGCGCAAGTTCGGACTCTCCTCACTCAGTGACCTTCCGCCCCTTGAGGGGGATGCCGCCTCAATCCTGAACTTGCAACTTTCGAGTGAGGAGCTTCCACCCCGTGACGCATCTCCTGCGGGTGGTCCAACGACGCCAGCTGACGAAGGAGCCCTCGCTGACTGATCTGATCCGCGTCAATGTGCTCGTGGCGGAGCGCTCGGGTCTCTCTCGTCGCGGCGCGGATGCAGCGATTGCGGCGGCGCGCGTGACGAGTGCCGGTCGAACTGTGCTCCTTGGTGAACGTCTTGAGCCGAGCTCGCTCCTAGAACTTGACGGGAAGGCGCTCGCGGCGCGTCGTGGGACCTCCGCCGACGCTTCTGATCCACTTGCCGGCGCGGAGATGCTCGCGTGGCATAAGCCATGGGGGGTGACAACCACGCACGCGGATCCGCATGCTGAGATCACCCTGCCACAGGCGCTTACGCCGCTTCTCGGTGAGGCACGCGCGGCTCGTATGCTCTCCATTGGACGGCTCGACCGAGAGAGTGAAGGGCTGCTGCTCCTCACACCTGAGCGTCGACTCGTCTCCCCCATTGCACACCCACGGGCAGGACTTCAACGCGGGTACGCGGTGATGTGCGATCTACCGCTCGGACACGCCGAGCAGACACGGCTGCGCGCTGGCATTCGGCTGACGGACGGTTGGGCCCGCGCGCTCGATGCGCGGGAGATCCGCCCCGAGGATCGGCTTCCGGAGGATGTGCTTGATGACGGATCGGACCCTGCGCAGTGGAGCTACGTTTCACTCGGAGAAGGGCGACACCATGAAGTGCGCAGGCTCTATGGAGCGATCGGGCGACCGGTGCGTCGATTGATTCGAATATCGTTCGGGCCCGTGCACCTTGCGAACATTCCCGTTGGCGGTGCACGTCCACTTGAGGTTGCAGAGCGAGCGGAACTCGGAAACGTCGTGCTCGCATCGGCAAGTCGTGCACCGGTGCGGCCGTGACGCAGATCGCCATTGATGGACCCGCGTCAAGTGGAAAGAGCAGCGTTGGGATTCGAGTTGCGAGGGTCTTCGGATACGGCTTCTTAGATACGGGACTGCTCTACCGGGCGGTCACCCGGGCGGCACTGGATACCGGGCTCGCTACCCAAGGGTCTGATGATGGTGCGGTGATAAGTGCTCTCGAATCCGAATCTTTGGTTCAGCTCGCGCATCTCGCTGAAGTTCAACTCGAGAGCGGGAGCGCGAGAATCACTGTTGATGGGAGGCACTTTGAAGCACCTGAGCTCGAGGGCGGAGACGTTGAGCGCGCCGTTGCATCAATTGCAGCGATGCCCAACGTTCGAGCCGCCCTGCGCGCCGTTCAGCGTGAGACTGCAATGCGTGGCGGGGTTGTGCTCGCCGGACGTGACATTGGGACGGTTGTATATCCGGAAGCGCTCCATAAGTTTTACCTCGACGCTTCTGCAGAGACTCGTGCGCTGCGTCGGGCAATCCAGCGAGGTTATCGTGAAGGTTCAGACGAGCACCAAGAGGCGCTGCGAAGCCTCATCGCACGAGACGCAGAGGATCGGAATCGTGCGGTGGCACCACTGCGTGCCGCCGACGACGCACTCTTGATAGCCACCGACTCGCTATCGCTGGATCAGGTCGTGGATCAGATCGTGGAGAGGGTGCGCGCGTCATCACATGTCGCTTGACCGTCCGCCCCTCGGCATGCGCCTCTCGGAGTCATTCGGGGCATGGGCAATTCGTCGCTTGGCTGACGAGATCATCGTGGAGGGGATGGAGCACATCCCAAGAGTGGGGCCAGCAATCTTGGTCGGAAACCACATCTCGTGGCTCGACCCAATACTCTTGGCTTGCTGGCTGACGCCATCGACCGGTCGAGCGATCAACTGGATGGGGAAGGCGGAGGCGATGCGCTGGCCCCTTGTCGGTACCTTCCTGCGAGTGAACGGGGTGTTCGGCGTGCGACGAGGCGCTGCAGACCTTGAAGCGTTTCGTTTAGCAGAGGCGGTGCTCCGCGAAGGGAACATCCTCGGGATCTACCCCGAAGGGACGCGCTCACATGACAGTAAGATCGGACCCTTTCGCGACGGCGCGGCACTCCTCGCTCTTCGCAGCGGCGCCCCCGTCATCCCGGTTGCGGTGAGTGGCACCGAGCGACTCTGGCCGCGTGGTGCACTACTCCCGCGACGGGCCGAGACGATCCGCATGCTGATCGGTGAGCCGCGCCGATACACCTACGCGGAAGGTGATCGACCAGCCCTCTCGCTCGTTGCTGAGCAGATGCGAACCTCCGTCGCCGCACTCCTCCCTCACGAGTACCGCCCCTAGCGCCGCGGCGAGGTGCGAGGGCTGACACCCCTGAGCACAAGTCTCACTGGGATGGATGGAGTAGGGGATAATCACCCCATGGGAAGCGTCGAGAGCATCAGCATCGCGAAGCGCACTGGTGTCTGCTATGGCGTACGCGAGGCGATTGACAAAGCTAAACTCGCGCGCGCCGAGGGGAAGTCGACGCATACGCTCGGGCACGTGGTGCATAACGAAGGGCTGATCGCCGACTTGCAGGCCCGTGGCATCGAGAGCGTTGAGAGCCTGGACCAGGTCACGGAGGGTGCTGCGATCGTCATTCGCGCGCACGGCGTAACGCCAGAGGTGCTGGCGCGCGCGAACGATCGGGGCCTTGAGGTGATTGACGGTACGTGTACGTGGGTCGTTCAGGAGCACCGAGAGCTCGCGAAGCTCGTGGACGAGGGCTACGAGATCGTCCTCCTTGGAACTCCGCACCACCCGGAGGTTGTCGGCCTACTCGGATTCGCACCAAACGCCATCCTGGTTGACGAAGAGGAGGACTGGAGCAAGATCCCACGCCGAAAGCGCATGGCGCTGATCACGCAGTCAACGCAACCACCCTGGAAGTTTGAGCGGCTCGCCGCCTTCCTCGTCTCCCGGTGTCATGAGTTGAAGGTGCTCAACACGGTGTGCCCCGTCACCATACGGCGCCAAGAGGACACCATGGAGGCGGCGCGATCTGTGGACATGATGGTCGTGGTTGGTGGCAGTAAGAGCGCGAATACCAAGGAGCTCACACGCCTCTGCGAGATCAGTGGGACGCGAGCCCTTCAAATTGAGTCCGCAGCAGAGCTCACCGACTCCGCTCCGTTCGACGGTGCGACGCGAGTCGGTGTGACCGGCGGCACGAGCACGCCAATTGAGGATCTTGAGCGCGTCGCTGCGCGGATCGCCGAACTCGCCGGCACCGAATCGGTAAGGCTGCGAGCGAACGACATCGCACGAGAGGCTCTCGCCTCGGCTGCAACGCCACAGTATCGAACAACCTCAATCACCGAACCGAGCGCGCGATGAGCCGTCGTAAGGCTGCTGATGAGGCCGCGGTGCAAGAGCGCCTGCCGCTCGTTGCCCTGGTGGGTCGCCCGAATGTCGGGAAGAGCACCCTCTTCAATCGCTTCGTCGGCGAACGGCGTGCCGTCGTTGAGGACCGCGCTGGAACCACAAGGGATCGCCTCATTTCTATTGCCGAGTGGAACGGATTCAAGTTTCGCCTCGTCGACACAGGGGGGATGCAGCCTGCGCAGGGAGATGTGATCGATGTGGCCGTGCAAGACCAGGCACGCATGGCGGTCGCGAGTGCCGACTTGATCATCCTGGTCGTAGATGCGGCGACCGGACCCAATCCAGGCGACGCGGAAGTCGCGCAGCTGCTGCGGAAGAGTGGAAAACCGATCCTCCTCGTGGCAAATAAGGCCGATAACATCGAACGGGAGCAGGCCTCTCACGAGTTCGCTTCACTCGGCTTTGATGCGATCTACCCAGTGAGCGCCCAGCACGGCTCTGGTTCGGGGGATCTCCTAGACGTGTTGATTGAGAGTCTGCGAAGCCTGCCGCCAGAGAGTGGCCTTCCGACTCGCGAGGGGGAGGTGACGGTGGCAATCGTCGGTCGTCCAAATGTCGGGAAGTCGAGCCTCTTGAATCAGCTTCTTGGTGAAGAGCGCACCGTGGTAAGCAACGTCCCAGGGACCACGCGAGACGCCATTGATGATCACATTGACCATGCAGGTCGCTACATCACACTTGTCGATACTGCCGGGATCAAGAAGCGAGGCAAGATCGCTGCAGGGCCTGTTGCCGAAAAGTATGCAACGGTGCGCTCCGTGGCCGCGCTCGATCGCGCGGATGTTGCACTCCTGCTTATTGATGCCTCCATTGGCCTTCAGGCGCAGGACCTCCACATTGCCGGGTCCGTCATTGACGCGGGGAAGGGTCTCGTGATTGTCATGAACAAGTGGGACCTCGTTGAGAAAGATGGCTTCACATTCGATACGGCGATGGGCCTGCTTCGTCGCCAGGCGCCGTTTCTTGACTTCGCCCCGATCCTCTCGATCTCTGCGCTTACCGGGCTGCGCGCAACGAAAGTGCTCGATGCGGCGATCGCTGCGGCGGATGCGCGCCAGTTGCGCATCCCAACTGGCGCACTGAACCGCCTCGTTGCGGAGGCGGTGGCACGCCAAGAGCCAGCGCACAGCGGCAGCAAGCGTCCGAAGATCCTCTATGCCGCGCAGGCGGCGACACCACCGCCAACGTTCGTCCTCTTCGCCCGGAACGCGGCGCAAGTGCACTTCAGCTGGCAGCGCTTCCTTGAGAATCAGATTCGAGATCGGTACCCCCTGACGGGCACACCCATCCGCATCGTGGTGCGAGAGCGAGCGGCGGAGGAGGGTCGTGAGCGCGGGCGCTCAGGTGGTCGCGCAGGGAGTCGGAGTCGATGATTCGCATCCTTGGCGCCGGCGCGTGGGGGAGCGCGCTCGCCGTCCTCCTCGGTCATCCGCGCGATGGTGCGGCGCCGGAAACCTTCGAGTTGATCGCCCACACTGCGGCCGAAGCGTCTGAGATTGGCACCCAGCATACGAATGCCCGCCGGCTTCCTGGGGTCACGCTGCCGGCGAGCGTGAGGGTTCGCTCCGTGGAGGAGGATCTTCCACCACTCGGTGCGCGTGATCTACTGATTGTTGCGATTCCGTCCGACGCGATTCGTGGCGCGCTTTCACCTGAAGTTGCTGGCGCGGCGAACGTGGTGATGGCCTCAAAGGGTCTCAGCCGAGGCGGGCAGCGCGTCTCGGAACTCGCGGTTGCTGCGGGGGTGAGCCCAGCACGACTCCTCACCCTATCTGGACCGAACCTCGCGCGCGAGATTGCAACAGGAAAACCGGCCGCCGCCGTGCTTGCCACCCAAGAGGGTCGCCGCGACGAAGTTCTCGCTGCGCTGACTCGTCCAACGTTTCGGATTTATCTGAGTGACGATCCGATCGGCGTTGAGGTTGCAGGTGCACTGAAGAATGTCCTCGCGATCGCGGTGAGCGGTATTCGTTCGCTCGGCTATGGAGAGAATGCGGCGGCCGCACTCCTCTCTCGTGGCGTTGCGGAGATGGCGAGACTTGCAGAGGCATGTGGCGGACGGGCAGAGAGCGCTTTCGGACTCGCTGGCGTGGGAGACCTCGCGCTGACCGCCTCCAATACTGGATCACGCAACGCTCGCCTCGGTGAGCTCCTCGCTTCAGGAATGCCGGTGGGCCGCGCTGTTGAAACCATTGGCGCAACCGTAGAAGGGATCCCTACCGCTCATGGTGCGCTCCTGCTCGCCGCTCGTCTCGGTGTTGAGCTTCCGATCACCGCCGCGGTAGTAGCTGCGCTTGAACACGGAGTCAGTATCGAGCGTCTCGCCGAGGGTCTGCTCGGACGCGCGCCAACGGAAGAGTGGCACTGAGCCTGATTCGATCAGGCTGCTAGAATCGCCGCTCGCAAGGCGCAACGGAGCGTAGCGCAGCTTGGTAGCGCGCTTGCCTGGGGGGCAAGAGGTCGCAGGTTCAAATCCTGTCGCTCCGACCAACACCAGAGCCAATAGAGAAGGCCCGGGGTCACCCCCGGGCCTTCCCTTGTTTAGCGTCGGCGGCGTGCCGCCGTGAGAGGCTTTTTGGTTTAGCGGCCTGAGTTCTTCAGGGTTGCGATCTTCCAAATGAGGAGACCGTAGCCCGGCTTCGCCAGGATGTCCGCAATCGTGTATCCGACCTGCTTCAGCACAAGGCCGTCGCCGGCGCTTAGGCCAAGGTCGCCTGCGATCGTCGGGAGCAGGTACGCGATTGGGTAGACACCCCACGTGGCAAGCAGAACGACTCGGAGCACCTTGAAGATCCCCTGGATCTCCTTGCTCTGCTTCTTGAACGAGGCATCAATACCGCCGAAGAGGTCACGCAAGATCAGGACGAAGAAGATCGTGCTGATAGCGCCCCAGATCGTGCGCGAGGAGTCAAGGACCACGGAGGTCTGATTATCCATCTCGCCGATGTAGCCTGTTGCGATCATGAGGAAGGCATAGAGCACATTCCTCTGGATCAGTTTGCTCTCAACCTTCTTGTCCAGGCGGAGCACGAGGATCAACTCTGCAACAAGGAGTGGCACCGTGAGGAGCCAGTCAACGTAGCGGTAAGCCTCGTTGAACTCGCCGAGCGAACCACCAGCGGTGGCGACCCACGAGTCGAAGATGCGGACGTAGTGGTAGAACGCAATCAGCACAACCGTCGCTGAGAGCGTGACCGCCATCCGGTTCCCTTCCTTCAGTGCTCCGCGTGCGGAGACGAAGAAGAAGAAGCTCGCGCCCATCGATGCGATGGCGAGCGACATGAAGTTGTAGACCAACTGGTATCCCTGTTCTGGACTCATTAAGACCTCCACATATCTGTGCGGCCTCTCTCCGCCGCTGGAGGGATTATGACCCAAAGGGGGGCTTTGTTGTGGAACCGCAACAATCCAGTCCAGCCCGCAGAATGTAACAATACGGCGGTCCAGGTGCGCAGGGACGGCGTGGCAGGCGAGGCGCTACGCTCCCAAAAGGAGGTGTCTATGCCAGCAATCGGGGAATTGACGAGGATTGAACCGGTCCACCTTGCCCGGCTCGAGGCTCAAGGGATCTTCACGACGGGTCTGCTCCTAGAGCGGAGTGAAACCCCTACACGACGCCAGACGCTCGCCGACCAGACAGACGCCACCCTCGCAGATGTTGATGAGTGGCGTGACGAGGCGCTGCTCCTCAACCTCGCCTTCTTCGGGCGCCAGGAGCACCAGCTGCTCGCCGCCGCCGGGATACTCGGCATTCGAGCCCTCGCTGAGAGCGACTGGGATGAGTTTCAGGCGGCCGTGATGCGAGCGACAGCGCTGCTTGGCCGAGCTGCGCCCGACCCGCTCTCCCTGCGATCGTGGTGGGAGCAGGGACGCGTCCTCGTCGACGCGTGAGGTCCGTTCGCCGCGCGGTGCGTCGCATCGGCGTTGCAGGGATCACGCTCCTTGCGCTCCTCTCCCTCACGCTGGGCCTCTTCTTGCTCCCGCCTGTCACGCATCTCTTCCTTGGCGTTGCGGGATCGGCGGAGACACTCAGCATTGACCACGCCGTTGCACGTGCTCTCTCCGATGCGCTTGTGCGCGACCTTCTCGTTGCTGGGGCCTTTGATGTCCCGCTCAACGGTGAACCACTTCTCAGCATCTCAGAGCGCTCGCACCTTGTGGACGTCGGCGTTCTCTTTCGGATCCTCATGACGGGAGGAACACTCGCGTTCTTGGCGCTCGTTGGCCTCTATCGCCGCAATCGGCGCTGGTTTGTTGAAGGGCTTCATGACGGAGCGCTGCTGCTCGGCGCGGGGGCCGCCGCGGTTGGAGTCTCGTTCACCGTTGCCTTTGATGCAACCTTCACGTTTGCCCACGAGCTGCTCTTTCCAGCGGGGAACTGGACATTCAATCCAGCGACTGACCGGCTGGTGCAGCTCTATCCAGCGAACTTCTGGGTGTCTGTTGCAATAAGCTTCTGTGCGGTGCTTGTAGGAGCGGCAGCGATCGGCTTCACAATGGCACGAAGGCGTAGGAGATGACGGGAGAGGCCTATCTCCTGGCGATCCTCGTTTCAATAGTCGGGATTCACGGTATCGCACGACGCTGGAGTCCATGGACGAAGCGCACGGTCGTGCTCCCGGTTGCATTTGCGGTCAGCATTGCATTTCTTCTCGTCGACACGATTGGGCTTGCGAGAGGATGGTTTGCCACCCCCGAGACCGCCACGACACTCGCGCTGCCAGGTGCTGGTCCGCTTGGACGCGGATTCCCGTTGGAGGAGCCACTCCTACTCTTCGGCATCTCATCACTCGCGGTGCTGGCTGCTGATCTCGTAGGCCGTGGACGCGTTCAAACCACCAGGACCCTTGGGCTACCTGACGCTGTGAGCTCCGCGCTGATCGGTGCGCTCACGTGCGGAGCGCTCGGAGCGCTGGTGAGCGGCGCAGAGTACACCGTCGCCTCTGCAGCGCTCGCTGGCGCGGGCGCCGCGCTCGTTTGGCCTCTCCTGGTTGCTGATCGCGGATCACAAGCTTCGTTCCTCATGTTCTTGCTCCTCACCGTGATCTTTGACAATCTGCTTTGCCTCAGCGGACTGCTCACGTATCCGCCAGCACCGCGCAGCGGGCTTCTCCTTTGGCTGATGCCGGTTGAGGATCTTCTTTACGCGATTGGACTGGTAGGCGGCGCGTTGAGACTTCGAGCGGAAGTGATGCGGGGAGGGGGGAGTGCATGGAGGATCTTCCTCGCCTCGCGACCGATCTCGTGGGTCAACACTGGGCTCCCATTTCTTGCTGGACTGATCGCTGCCGGCGCTGGTGAGCGCCTCGGCGGCTGGCTTCTTGCACCGCTGCTCTGGTGGGGTGCTGGCTATAACCTCTTCCTCTACGGCATCAATGATCTATACGATCGCGCGAGCGACGCTGAGAACCCACGGAAGGGTGGTGCCGAGGGCGCGTTGCTACAGGAACGGGATCTGCCTCCGCTTCGAGTTGCCCTCTGGGCCGCGGGAGTTCTACCAGCAGGCGTGATGGCGTTCGTGATCCCGGGCGCGGCCGGGCTTGCGCCACTCTGTGCGGTGGGCTTGGCCACCATGTATAGCGCGCCATGGTTTGCCCGTGCTCGCTCTATTCCGATCTTCGACTCGCTGGTCTCGTCGTCCCACTTCCTCCTCCCGCCGATCGCTGGGCTGCTCTTTGCACGTGCGTTCAATGAGGTGTGGTTCGCGTCACTCAGCGCACTCGCCCTATGGGGTTTTGCGAGCCATGCGCTCGGAGCGATACAAGATGTGGACGCGGATCGACGTTCAGGGATCCGCACCATCGCGACCCTGCTCGGTCCATCCCGAACCGCGTGGCTGATCCTCTTGACCTATGTGGCCGCCGCACTCCCGCTCGCAGTTCACACCGAGCCACTTGCCCGTATCGCCGCCATCATTCCGCTACTCAGTGCAGCTTCGGCGGCCCCACTGGTCCGCGCTGCAACTTCATACCGCTCCGCTCGTGCGGCATGGCGCAGGTTCCTCTGGTTGAACGCGCCGCTCGGCGCCGTCGCTTCCATCATCTTGCTTGAGAGTTGGCGCTCATGAAGGAAGCCCCGCTGGAGCGCATTGACGATCTGCTATCGCGCCTGCTTGACCGTGTGACCCCGCTCTCTGCCGAGGTCGTCGACATTGACCTGACGTCGGTAGAGGATCTGCTGGGCAGGGTGCTCGCTTCGCCCCTGCGCGCCGCGGTCAGTCACCCGCCGAGCGACGTCTCGGCGATGGATGGTTGGGCGATTCGCTCTGCTGACATTGAACGTGCGTCTGGACCTGAACCAGTCGTGTTGGCCTGCGTTGGTGACGCTGCAGCGGGTGGATCAGTGGCATCTACGGAACTTGCGCGCGGACAGTGCAGAAGGATCGCGACCGGCGCGACGATCCCTCCCGGTGCCGACTGCGTGGTTCCTGTGGAGCGGAGCCACCTAGCAGATCCTCGACACGGCTCGGCGCCGCTTGCGCGCAGTCCCGCCACCCTTCCTTCATCCGTTTGGTTTACTGCGCCGCT
>JBEDBF010000003.1:0-4577 GCA_041177405.1 Chloroflexota bacterium
CAACTGCCCTACCGACCGACGCGTGGGCGGCTGCCTCAAGCCGAGTGATCTCACGCCCGAATGCGTCGCCGAGTTGCGCAAGTGCCTGCTGATCGACCGCGATTCCTGCTCCCTCCATGCGCGCGAGCACTTCAATCAGGGGCAGCTCAATTTCACGATAGAGTCGCTCACTTCCGATCGCCCGTAGATCACGATCAAGTCCAGCGCGTGAGGCGAGTGCCACAAGCGCGCAAAGTGAAGCGGTTTGGAGCGGCGTCAGGCGTTCAGGAAGGTCCGCTCCGAGTCGGGCAGCGGCAACTTCAACGAGCCCTGGGTTGCGCAGCGTAACGTTGCTGATCCAACTTCCGAGTGCGACGTCATCAACGAGGCGTGGGGGTCGCTCTGCGCCAATTGCCAAGAGGGCGCCGTAGATCTCCTTCGCACCGAGCCCAATCAGTTCGCGTCCCGCAGCGGCAACCAGTGTGAGCAGGCGATGGATGACCACAGGATCATCGGCGAGGATCAACCCACCACCTTCATCTGCGATCGCAAGTGCAATCGGACCAGTCGGCCCGCGTCGGTTGACCCCCTCGCCACCGACTGCGAGTACGCCGTGCGAGAGGAGTCCGCCCATGCGGCGCGTTGCTTCGTCAGGCGTCTGCACGAGGGCGGCGCCCGCTGCGGCCATGTCTCCACGCTTGATCGCCTCAATCTGCGCCCCATAATCAACCGCAGTCTCGCTCGGTAGAGTTGCCGCGGATGCATCGCCCCCGCCCTGCCCTGCCGCGCGGTTTCCTTCGCTAACCTGATTGAAATCGAAACCGAGCTGGAGATCACCACCGGCCGCTCGCGTCGGTGCGTTGGACACTGCAGAGAGAGGCTCCCTCACGCCGCGTAGTGCCGCGCCCGCGGTTGCTGCCGCCACCGCCACCGCCGCAGCTTCGCGGTCTTCACCCTGAAGTGGCGGCAGGCGACCAATGAGTGCGCGGAATTCAAGCTCGCGCAGCAGTGCAAGCGCGAGGTCTCGGTCGTACACGCCGATGCTGCCCCCTTCGCCAGGAAGCGTGAGTGGAGCATCCCGATCAATCGTCATCAGCCCTTGACCGGCGAAAGCCGCCTCTCGATTGGCGCGCAGCAGTTCCCGAATCCGCACGGGCTCAACGTCATCAAGGCGTTGGTAGAGCCGTTCGAGTGACCCGAACGAAGCGATCAGCTTCGCCGCTGTCTTCTCACCCACTCCCGGAACACCAGGGATGTTGTCCGAGCTATCTCCCTTCAGCGCCTTGAAATCGACGATCTGCTCCGGCGTTAAGCCGTATCGCTCAAAGATCTTTGCCGGGTCATAGATCACCATGGCGTCAGCACCGCCCTTCGCCGTGTGAAGGAGTGAGACGTTTGGGCCTACGAGCTGGAGCATGTCGAGATCGCCTGAGACGATCATCACCTCCCATCCTTCGCTCCGCGCCTGTTCCGCAATGGTGCCAATGACATCGTCGGCCTCGTACCCTGGTGCCTCAAGGAGGGGCAGGCCGAGTGCGGCCACCAGGTCACGCACTAGAGGGACCTGAGAGCGCAGTTCGTCTGGCATCGAAGGTCGCTGTGCCTTGTACGCGGGGAATCGCTCGTGCCGGTGCGTCGCTCCAGGCGCATCAAACGCGACGATCGCACGTGCCGGCTTTGCATCAGCGATCGCTCGGAGCAGGATGCTCGTAAATCCAAACGCCGCGTTTGTCAGGATCCCGCGGCTGTTGGTGAGCGGCGGAATCGCATGAAAGGCGCGGTAGATCAGACCATAGGCATCAACTAACAGGAGTCGTTTCGGTTCCACGAACGGAGCGTAGCGCAGCGGGGCGCCGCCTCGGCGCGCGGCGAAGGCCTAGGCGCGCCAGCGGCGGCGAGCCCGCTCGGCGGCGAGAAGGCTGAGGGCGAGCCCAATCGCACCCGCGACGACGAGCCATGGGGTGTCTCTGACGACCTCAATTGGTTCTTGTGTGACGCCGTCCTGCGCAGGGAGCGCATCTGCGGAGCCACTCTCAGGCGTGTCGCTCATCGCCGCAGCTGGGTCACTTCGCATGACCATCTCCGCAGTCGGCTGCAGCGATCCGAGCGGGAGTCCAGTGAGGAGAAGCGCAAGAGAGAGCGCCGCGCCAGCCAGTGCTGGGCGTGATGCACTCCTGAACCAGCGTGCGATCCGCGCGAGGAGTCCGCCGTGTTCCCGTTCCGCACGAAGGTGCGACTCATGGGCGATCAACCGGTGGAGGGCTGATTCACGAAACGGATCGACCTGGCGCACCGGCTCCGCGGTGCGATACGCAGACAGATACTCATCCTCCGTGGGCGCGGCGGTGCCGGCGTTGGGCGCGGTGGGGCGGTTCAGACTACTCATCTCTACCCCCTAACGACCTATCGCCGCGTCGGGTTCCCGGCCGCAGATCGAAGAGCAGACGCCTCAGCTCCTCGCGACCGCGGCTGATTCGACTCTTCACCGTTCCGAGAGAGGCACCCGTGATCTCTGCAATCTCCTCATAGGCATAGCCATCCACGTCGTAGAGCAGGATGGCGGTTCGCCGATCTTCCGGGATCTCCCTGAGTGCCGCCTTCAACCGTGCAGCGAGCTCTCGCCCCTCACTCACCGCGGCCGGATCGCTCCCACGCCCTGCGGGCAGGTCCGCGGCGCCAATCCGCTCTCTCTCCCCGTCGTGCTCCCCCGGTGTCTGGATCTGAAGCGTTGGGTGTCGACGCGCGCGTCGTCCCGCATCACGTGCCGCGTTCTGGACGATGCGGACAAACCATCCCCGCAGATTGCGTGGCTCAACCCGGTCGAGGGCTCGGTATGCGGAGATCAGCCCCTCCTGCAAGGCATCGTCCGCGTTCGCGGGCTCGCCCGTGATCCGAAGTGCCATCCGCCAGGCCAAGTCCAGATCGGGGGCGAAGAGGGCGCGGAACGCCTCTGCGTCACCCCTCCGTGCGGCGCTGAGGAGGCGAATTCGCTCCTCCGGCTCGTGCGGCGCGGGCCGACTCAACTCACCCATGCCCTAATGATGCCGCACCGCTAGGATTCAGGAGCGCCGAAGTGGCGAAATGGCAGACGCAACCGACTCAAAATCGGTCGACTGAAAGGTCATGTGGGTTCGACTCCCACCTTCGGTACCAGTGCCGCCGCCCCGCTACGATAGGGGGGCCGAAGTGGCGAAATGGCAGACGCATCCGACTTAAAATCGGCCGGTCGATGAGATCATGCGGGTTCGAGTCCCGCCTTCGGCACCAACAGGGGGACACGATGACGGATATGCAGGGGGCACGAGCTGATCGCGAAACGCTGATGCGAGAGCATGCGCTGGCTCGCGCAGAGCGCGCCTCATGCACCCCTGGATCACCCGAGTGGCGAGCCGCAGCGGCACGTGTTGCGACGATTGAGGTTGAAATTGCAAAGATCACCGCTCGAAGCACACCCCCAGCGCGCGTTGCGCGACCCGAGGCGAAAACGAAGTAAACGGACGCTCAGCTACATCCCGAGCAGCGTGCCGAGGATAAGTCCAACAAAGAGCGCTCCCATGGCGGGGCGGCCGGCAAGGAACGCCGCGCCAACATGCCAGAGCGGCCAGAGCGGATAACCAGGCGGCGGTGCACTCGGTCGCGGAGCGGCAACGATTTTCATCGCTGGAAGAGCAGAGAGTGCGGCAAGACCCGCGAGCGGTGCAACAATCCAAGGGAAGATCCCGAGAAGCCCGAAGAGTGCAACGCTGATGTAACCGACACTGAGGAGCAGCAGCGTTCCAACGCGGGCACGACGCTCTCCAATTCGCACGACAAACGTGCCGACACCACGAGAACTGTCCGCCTCAATCTTGTCGAGGTGCTTTCCGAAGAGCACCGCAGTTGCAATGGCACCCCATGGCAGTGTGGAGAGGAGAACCGTTGCGTCAATCGTTCCAGTTGCTGCAAGGTAGGTTCCTCCACCCATGAGCGGCCCCCAGACGAGCAGCACCGAGAGCTCACCGAGACCGCGTCGCTTCAACCGAAGGGGCGGGTCGGTATAGCCCCATGAGAGGATCAGACCAGCAACAGCAAACACTCCAAGAAGTGGTTCGCTGCGCATGACCATCGTAAAGCCTCCGAGCAGCGCCGCAGCACCTGTCAGGATCGCGATGACCAGAAGAAGCGTGCGGCTAGACATTGCGCCCGAGGCAATCGGGTGCGGCGAGTAATCTGCACGAGGATATCCTGGTCGATCTAGTCCATCGTGATAATCGCGCCAGTCGTTTGCAAGGTTGTTCGCTGAATGCGCAAGGTTTGCGCCAACAAATGCGGCAAGTCCGAGGAGTAGACCGCTTACGCCTGCGCCAGTGTCGCTGATCGTCCCCTTCCACCATGCGTAGAGGAGCCCTTGCCCTGAGCCGACAACGGTGAGCGGGAGGACAGAGGCACGTGCGAGAAGGAGAGCGCGGGCGAGGCGCGGCATACTCTTCCAATCGACGCCCTCAGGCGCGGATTGTCGGAGGAGGACGGAGGCGTACGTCTTCAGGGCCATGCCCCTATTCTGCCGTGTTTCTTGCCGACGTGCGTCAGGCTGCAGGGAGTGATTCGCCCTCCGCGAG
>JBEDBF010000003.1:4590-43622 GCA_041177405.1 Chloroflexota bacterium
CAACGCGCCCACGGATTGCCGCAGGGAAGCTTGGATCCCACGCAATCCCACTGCGGATCTCCATCGGCAACTGCTGTGCCCCACCAGCCTGCGGGATGTGAACGACCACCTTGGTGCTCCCTGGTCGCGAGCGCAGTTCAGCCTTCACCACTTCCATGGCGTGAATGGTCTCCTCCACCGACTGGCTTGGACTGAATCGGATATGCAGGGCAGCTCCAGGTGGTGCCTCAATTGGATCAGCGCTCTCCTCGCTCACGGGCGGGAGCGGTGCTGGCGTGGTGATCTCTCCCTCGCGCTCCTCGGGAACAAGACCCCGAGGGAGCACGCCGGCCGTAGCAGTGTTCCGAGGGGTGAAGCGCCGCGTCCCGCCCGTGCTCTTCGCCAGATGCGCCGCGATCCCTTCCGGCGTGAGCCCTTGCGCCTCTTCCCATGGGAGGACTGCTTCGCAGATGATTGACCAGGTCTCCCCGCGCAACTCTGGTCGCCCCGAGACAAGGAGTGGCTCCCCCTCAACCCATGCATCGCGCGTCGCCTCCCACGTCTTCGGGAATGCCACCACTTCAATGCTCCCGGTGAGATCCTCAATCGTCAGGATCCCCATCGCCGCCCCAGCCTTGGTCACAAGGGTCCGCACGTTCGTCACGATCGCTCCGATCGTCACGCGTTCATCGCGCGCCGGCGAGTCATCCGCAAAGTCACCCACAAAGGCCGTGACGTGTGGCGCGAGTAGTGGTGCGAGCGAGTTCATCGGGTGGTCGGATAGGTAAACACCGAGCAACTCTCGCTCCCATCGGAGACGCTCTCGCGTTGGCGCCTCGACGGCACGGGGCAGCATTGGAGCCAGCGCCGAGGCAAGCCCCGGCGCAGAGTCAAAGAGTGAAACCTGCCCGGCCGCTCGCTCGCGTTGTGCGCTCGAACCCGCAGAGAGGACATCATCGAGCGCCAGCAGGATCTGGGCGGGGTGGCCAAACTTCTGCAGCGCCCCAACCTTTGCGAGCGCCTCGAAAACGCGCTTGTTTGCCAGTCGAAGGTCAATGCGTTCGCAAAGATCTTGCAGGCTACTAAAGCCGCCATCGCGCGTTCGCGCAGCGACAATGGATTCCGCTGCGCCAGCCCCAACATTTTTTACTGCAAGGAGACCGAAGCGAATCGCGCCCCCCTCTGGCTCAAAATCCAACTGGGAGCGCTCAACGTCAGGGGGCAGGATGGCAATACCAAGCCGGCGGCACTCCGCAATCGCCGTCGCCACCTTGTCCTCTTTATTGCGAAAGGCGTTCAGCACGCTCGTCATGTACTCGACGGTGTAGTTCGCTTTCAGATAAGCCGTCTGATAGGCGATCAGTCCGTAGCAGGTGGCATGCGCCTTGTTGAATCCATAATTTGCGAACGGCTCGAACGCCTGAAAGACCTGGTCGATGACGCCCGGCGCGACGCCACGCTGCGCCGCGCTGGTGATGAACTCTTGCTTGAGACCTGCAAGCACGTCCTCCTTCTTCTTGCGGACGGCATAGCCGAGCGTGTCAGCCTTCGGCCCAGAGAATCCACCGAGGGCTGACGCCGCCGCCATGATGTCCTCTTGATAGACGAAGACGCCATAGGTTCGTTCCAAGAACGGTTCAAGAAGTGGGTGAAGATACGTCACCGCCTCTGTCCCGTGTTTGCGCCGAATGTACGAGGGGATATTCGCCATCGGTCCCGGGCGATAGAGCGCGACCATCGCTGCCAGATCGAACACGCTCGTTGGTCGAAGCTCCTTGATGTAGCGGCGCATTCCAGCGGATTCAAGCTGGAAGATCCCGCTTGTTTCGCCCGAAGCCAAGAGTGCAAAGGTCTTCGCGTCATCGAGCGGGATAGTGTCAAGGTCGATCGCCACTCCATACGTTGCCTTGATGCGGTCAACCGCTGTCCGAAGGATGGTGAGGTTCGCGAGACCAAGGAAGTCGAATTTGAGGAGGCCGAGCGCCTCCACACCGTGCATCTCGATCTGTGTCATGACGCCATCCGAGTTCGTGGCGCGCTGGAGCGCCATAATCTCCGTGAGCGGTTCACGGCTGATCACGACTCCGGCTGCGTGCGTTGAAGCGTTGCGGACGACCCCCTCGAGCTGCTCAGCTAGCCCGACCAGGGACGCGTAGTCGGGGCTCTCCGCAAGCGCTCGAAAGTCAGGATCCTTACGCGCCTGGGCAAGCGTCGTCCCGAGCTTCTCGGGGACCGCCTTCGCGAGTCGGTCGACGTCTCCGTAGCTCTTCCCTAGTACCCGCCCGACATCTCGAATGGCGGCTCGCGCCGCCATGGTGCCGAATGTGATGATCTGTGCCACTTGGCTCTCACCATACTTCTGCGCAACGTAGCGGATCACCTCTTCCCGTCGGCCATCCTCAAAGTCAATATCAATATCCGGCATCGTGACACGGTCTTCGTTCAGGAAACGTTCAAATGGCAGGTCGTAGTGAAGTGGGTCGACAGGAGTGATCCCAAGCGCATACGTAACGATCGACCCAGGGGCACTCCCCCTACACGTTGTGGCAATCCCCTGCTCGCGAGCAAACCGAACAAAGTCCGCCACGATGAGAAAGTACGCGCCATAACCCATTTTGAGGATGACGCCAAGCTCATACTCCATGCGTTCACGCGCCGCCGTAGAAACGGCGCCATACCGGCGGGTAAGTCCACGCTCCGCCTCTTTTCGGAGCCAGCTATCAACGGTCTCGCCCTTTGGCACTTCAACATCAGGCATTCGTAGCTGGCCGAGGGCGAGTTTGAAATCAACCGCGTCGCTGATGGCACGCGTGTTGCGAAGCAGCTCGGGGTGATCAGGGAAGAGCGCTGCCATTTGCGCGGGCGACTTGAGGTAGAACTCGCCACTGTTGAATCGCATCCGGCCCGGGGTTTCAAGGTTGCTCGCGGTACCAATGCAGAGAAGGACATCGTGGGCCTCTTGCTGCGTCGCCTTCACATAGTGGAGGTCGTTCGTGAGCACGAGTGGGAGTCCAACCTCTGGTGCAAGCGTGAAGAGCTGCTCATTCAGTCGCCGCTGCTCTGGAAGACCGTGGTCCTGAACTTCAAGGTAGAAGCGATCCTTGCCAAAGATCTCTCCGTAGCGTCCGGCAAGGCTGCGTGCATGCTCCCAGTCATCAACCTCAAGGGCTCGTGCAATCTCGCCGTTAAGACAGCCGGAGAGTCCGATCAAGCCCTCCGAGTGTCGCGCCAGATGTTCAAGGTCGATGCGTGGCTTGTAGTACATCCCGTCAAGGTGCGCGTCGGTGACCAGACGGCAGAGGTTGCGGTAACCCGTGGCACTCGTCGCAAGGAGGACGAGGTGGAAGGGCTGCTGATCCGCCTTCCCCTCCTTATCGGCCATGCCACGGCGAGCCACATAGGTCTCTACGCCGATGATCGGCTTGATCCCGCGCTTGGTAGCGGCTTGGACAAACTGCACCGTCCCGTAGAGTGCTCCGTGATCGGTGATCGCAATGGAGTCCATGCCGAGCGCCTTCGTCTCGTCCATGAGCGCATCGATCTTGCTCATGCCGTCGAGCAGGCTGAACTCGGTGTGGACGTGGAGATGGGTGAAGTCGGGCTTCTTGCTCACGGAGGGAGTCTACCGAGCGCGTAGGATTACCCTATGGATGAGCGCGAACGAGCGAGGATCAGGGCGGCCATCGATGCCGCCGAGGGGGGCGCTGGCACCCTGCAGCTCACAGATGAACAGCTGCGAACCCTCCTTGGCAGAAGTCGAACCATTGCCATTGTCGGTGCGTCCCCAAAGCCTGACCGCCCCTCCCACGGCGTCCTGCTTGCGCTGCAGGCGAAGGGGTGGCACATCCTTCCCGTAAACCCCGCTGCAAACGCGCTAGCGGAGGGAGTTGCTGGACTCCCCTGCTATCCGACCCTTGCTAGCGCCGCCGCGTCACTCCCAGCGGATCAACGCATGGATCTGGTGGATGTCTTTCGCCGCCCAGAAGACTGTGCCGACGTCACGCGAGAGGCGATCGCAGTTGGTGCGGGTGCAATCTGGTTGCAACTCGGCATCATCAGTCCAGAGGCGGCTGCGCTTGCCGCTGAGGCGGGCATCCCATTCGTCCAAGACCGCTGCACGGCGATCGAGGTTCAACGATTAGGAGTGCACGGACCTGAAATCAGGCGCACGTAGCTGCCGCTAGCGGAAGGGCGGGAAGAGGGCGAGCGCAATGCCAACGATGGAGGCAACACCGACGCCGGCGAGACGCTTGAGCCGTGAAACGATCAGCTGACCTTCGAGGCGATCGAGAACGTCGGGGCCAGCGCCGGGTGCGCCGCGCCACTCGCTATAGCGCTTCGCCCCGCCAACACGCGTCTGATGGAGTTGATACTGCGTAAGCAGCGGTGGTAGCTGACGCGCGAGATACACCAGGCCAGCCAACCCGATTCCTCCGGTAAGAAGCCGCACGATGTCGAGCATCTCAGCGATCCAGTGCCGCGCGAATCAGTTCGCCTAGGAGCGCCGCGTCGCCACGACCCTTGCTCGCCTTCATCGCCTGCCCAACGAGGAAACTCACCGCCTGCTGCTTTCCAGCCTTCCAGTCCGCGATCGCCTGCGGATTCGCTGCGATCACTTCAGCAATAATTGCCTCAAGCGCGCCAGTGTCGCTGATCTGCCCAAGACCGCGCGAGGTGATCACCTCGCGAATGTTGAGCGGCGTCGCGATCATCTCGGCGAAGAGCGCCTTCGCGGTGGTGCCGCTGATCTCCTTGCTCCCGACCGCGGCGACCAGGTGAGCGAACTGGACCGGATCAGGATCGGCAGCCCCATCTTTGGCTACACGGAGGTACTCGCCGCTGATCCAGTTCGCGAGAAGCTTAGGATCCAGCCCCTGTTGGACTGCGCGCGCCGCTTCAAAGAGTCCGGCGGCGCGTGGCTCAGCGACGAGAACGCTCGCGTCGTATTCGGTGAGCCCAAGTTCGCTGACGTATCGGGCGCGGCGTGTCCCCGGAAGTTCAGGGAGCTTGGCGACGATTGCGGCGAGCCAGACAGGGTCAATGTCGAGCGGCGGAAGGTCAGGTTCTGGGAAGTAGCGGTAGTCATGCGAATCTTCTTTCGCGCGCATCGTATAGGTGGTCTCGCTCCCCTCGTCCCAACCACGTGTCTCCTGGATGATGGTTCCACCCGCGTTAAGCACCTCTGCTTGCCGGGCGGTCTCAAACGCGATCGCTCGCTCAACCGAGCGGAACGAGTTCATGTTCTTCACCTCAACTCGCGTCCCGAACGGGGCATCGCCCGAAGGTCGAAGTGAGATGTTCGCCTCCACCCTCATCTGGCCGTTCTCCATTTCGGCGTCGGCAGCTCCGATCGTGCGCAGCAGAAGGCGCAGCTCCTCGGCATAGCGCCGCGCAGTCTCACCATCACGAATGTCGGGCTCGGTGACGATCTCAAGGAGGGCAACTCCAGAGCGGTTGTAGTCAATGAGGCTCGCCCGCGTCCCATCAGCACCCTTTTCATGGCGGAGCCGCGCCGTATCCTCCTCAAGATGCGCCCGACGAATCCGCACGGATCCAGCACCCGCGCTTGTGGTGACGGGAATGCTCCCGTGCTCCGCCAGGGGGAGGTCGAGCTGGCTGATCTGATAGCCCTTCGGAAGGTCTGGGTAGAAGTAATTCTTCCGATCCCAGCGTGTGGTGATCGGACTCGTCGCACCGATCGCGGCACCTACGGCGAGTACCTTCTCGATGGCGGCACGATTTGGTACCGGGAGCGCGCCGGGGAGACCGAGACAGGTAGGGCAGGTGCGCGTGTTTGGCGCATCACCCTCTTCGGGGATCGCACAGGGACAGAACATCTTGGTCGCGGTGCGCAGCTGCACGTGGATCTCAATGCCGATCACCGCCTCCCAACTCATGAAGTGACCCCCTTCAGCGATGCCACAAAGCGTCCAATGCGAACGAGCGCCTCACGCAGTTTCTCTTCCGAGACGGCATAGCAGATCCGAATATGGCCTCGCCCACTTTCGCCGAACGCGGAGCCTGGCACCACTGCAACCCGCTCTTCATGAAGGAGGCGCTCAGCAAAGGCTTCGTCACTCAGGCCGAGTGACGAAATGTCAGGGAACGCGTAGAAGGCGCCCTTCGGTGCACCCGTCGGAAGATTGAGAGCGGCGAGTCCATCCAACACGATTCGACGTCTGCGCGCGTAGGCGGAACGCATCTCTTCAAGTGCTGGCTCGCCGTTCCGAAGTGCCTCGAGTGCGGCATCTTGCGACGGCGTTGGCGCGCTCATGATCGCGTACTGATGAATCTTCACCAGACCGGCGACGATCTCTGCAGGCGCGCAAAGGAAACCAACGCGCCACCCCGTCATCGCGTACGACTTTGAGAACCCGCCGATCAAGATCGTGCGCTCCTTCATCCCAGGGTAGGCCGAGATCGCGCGATGCTCTGGCCCCTCGTAGACGAGTCGGTCATAGATCTCGTCGCTGATCACGAGTAGATCGTGTTCCACTGCGATGCGAGCGAGTTCGGTGCGGGTTGCCTCATCCAGCGTGGCGCCGGTTGGGTTCGCGGGATAGCCAAGGAAGAGTGCCTTTGCGCCGTTGGCCGCGGTCTGAACGGCGCTTGTATCCAAGCGCCAGCCATCGTCCGCGCTCGTCGGGATGGACCGCACGCTGCCACCCGCAAAGATCACCGCTGGGAGATAGGCAACATATGAAGGCTCCGGAAGGATGATGGTGTCACCTGGATTGATGATCCCTCGGATGGCGAGATCGACGGCCTCAGATGCGCCAATCGTCACGACGATCTCCGTTGCGGGGTCGTATCGCACGCTAGAGCGTTCAAAGATCTTGTCGGAGATCGCGGCGCGCAGTTCAGGCGTCCCGTAGTTTGAAGTGTAGTGCGTGCGACCGGCGCGGAGACTACTGATCGCCGCTTCAGTGATATGGCTCGGCGTATCAAAATCTGGTTCGCCTACTCCGAGACTGATGATGTCCTGCATCTGCGCCGCGATATCGAAGAAGCGACGAATACCAGAAGGCGGGACTGCATGCACTCGATCGGCGAGAACCCGCTTTGCAAAATCACTCATGCAACACCTCCGAGCGCGGCGAGGTCAGTCGGATCCTGGTCGCGCCACGGTGCGTCGACCGTGAGCGCCTCGTAGCCAGCGGCGATTGAGAGGAGCCCGACCTCGCTCCATGGTGCGCCGATCAGCTGCAAGCCAACGGGAAGCCCCTCGGAGAGCCCGCAGGGGGTGCTGAGGCCGGGGAGTCCCGCCATGTTCGTTGGAATGGTGCAGGCGTCCGCGAGATACATCGCGACTGGGTCGCTCATCTTCGCCCCAAACTTCCACGCCACAGAGGGACTCGCCGGCGCCACGATCGCGTCGTAACCCGCCGCCCAGATGCGATCGAAGTCGCGCGCAATCAGCGTACGCACCTTCTGTGCCTTCAAATAGTACGCGTCGTAATAACCAGCAGAGAGCGCATAGGTACCGAGCATGATGCGTCGGCGCACCTCGGGACCAAAACCGCGACCCCGAGTTGAGAGATATCCCTCAAGTAGATCACCGCCGCCGTGCTTTGACGCGCCGTAGCGAATCCCGTCATAGCGCGCAAGGTTCGCGGATGCCTCTGCCGGGGCAACGATGTAGTAGGTGGCGAGCGCATGCTCTGTAGTTGGAAGGCTCACCTCTTCAATGATCGCACCTGCTGACTGCAGCACGGCGACGGCGGCGCGAACTGCCGCCTCCACGCCGGGCTCCATTCCGGGGACGAAATACTCCTTTGGCAACGCGAAGCGCTTCCCCTTGATCGCGCTTGCCGCCTGGTCTCCGTGTGCGAGCGCCAAGAGCGCATCATCGACTGGCGCTGCAGCACTGGTCGCATCGCGTGGATCCGCTCCTGAGATTGTATGGAGGAGAAGTGCGGCATCCTGCGCACTCCGAGCGAACGGCCCGATCTGGTCGAGTGATGAGGCGAACGCAACGATTCCGTAGCGAGAGACACGACCATACGTAGGCTTCAGACCAGTGATTCCGGTAAGGCTTGCCGGTTGACGAATTGAACCACCCGTATCGCTACCGATGCTGAGCGGCGCATGCAGAGCCGCCACCGCGGAGGCAGATCCGCCAGACGAGCCCCCTGGGACGCGTTCGCGATCCCACGGGTTGACGGTGCGTTTGTACGCGCTGAACTCTGTTGAGGAGCCCATCGCGAATTCGTCCATGTTGGTCTTCCCAAGGATGAGCGCACCGGCAACCTTGAGCTTGGCGGCGATCGTTGCGTCGTACGGGCTGACATAGCCTTCGAGGATCTTCGATCCAGCGGTCGTTGGCGTACCGATCATGTTCACGAGATCTTTCAACGCCACGGGGACGCCAAGAAGCGGTGGGAGCGCTCGAAGCGCCGCCTCTCCGTTCGCCCGCGCATCGAGGTACGCAGCACCGGCGCGTTCCGCCTCCGTTCTGACCTCGCTGGTTCGGAGGTGCAGCCACGCACCAAGTGTGGCGTCTTCTTTCGTGATGGCTGCAAGAAGCGCGTCGACCACTTCAAGGGGGGTGAACGAACCGCGTTGATAGCCAGTGCGAAGTTGTTCGGCGGTGGCCCGGCGCAGATCAACGCTCATCCGTCTGCCTCCTCGCTAAGGATTGCCTGCACTCGCACGAAGTCGCCGCTTCGGGAAGGGGCGTTCTGCAACGCCGCGTCCACTGGCAAAGAGGGTGTCGGCGTATCGTCTCGTAGTGGCATCGCCTGGACGATCGTCTGCGCACTTGCCGGAACTGCTGAGGTGTCCACATCTGCAAGTCGTGACCACTGTTCGAGAATCAAGTTGAGGTCGCCTTGCAGTTTCTCGATCTCATCGCCGGTGAGGCCAAGGCGCGCAAGCGCGGCAACCTTCTCAACCTCGGCTCGGGTGAGTTTACTCATGCCAGAATCCTACCCGCCCGACGCAGACTCCCCAAGAATCCGAATGAGTTCCGCCTCGTCCACGATGCGGATGCCTAGTCGTTCAGCATCAGCGCGCTTACCCCCCGCCTTCTCACCAGCCACGAGGAGGGTTGTTCTTGAGGTCACGGCGTCAGCCACGGTGCCACCCGCCGCGCGGATTCGCTCCTGCGCTTCACGTCGACTAAGCCCTGAAATCACCAGAGTTCCCGTTAGCACGACGACCTCTCCGCGGAGTGGTCCTGCAGCCTCACGCAGTGGACTGGCCACACTCGGCTTGAAGGTCACCCCGGCGGCCAGCATCTCTTCGAGCCCGCCTCGCGTGAGATCGTTCGCAAAGAACCGCTCGATGCTCTCACCGACCACAGCGCCGACGCCGTTGATCCTGGTCAGTTCCTCGCGCGTGAGTCGTTGCAGCTCCGCCGCAACGCGAGCGCTCCAATCTGGTCCAGCGGGGACGCGGCGAGAGAGCTCGGCCGCAAGGTCTCGTGCGGTGGTTTCACCAACATGCCGTATCCCGAGGGCAACGAGCACGCGCCAGAGCTCTTGCTCCTTTCGTCGGTCAAGTTCGCGAAGAACGTTGTCGATGCGATTCGCACTCCCCTTCTTCTCACGAGCTGCAAGACTCCCCATGCGATCAAGGCCGTCCAGATCCTTCGCCGATAGCGTGAAGAGATCCGCGAGTCGTCTCACCCTGCCCCGATCAACCAACTGCGCGAGTAACTTCTCGCCGAGCCCCTCAATGTCGAGCGCGCCACGCCCCACCGCGTGACGAAGCCCTTCAAACAGCTGCGCTTCACACCATGGGTTTGGGCACCGATGACGAACCTCATCGCGGAGCACCTCGCCCTGACACGAAGGACAGCGGGTTGGCATCTCAAACTCTGGAAGCGGCCCGCGACGTCGATCCGGGAGTGATCGGACGATCTCTGGGATCACATCACCAGCCTTCTGGAGGATGACCACATCGCCAATGCGCACATCCTTGCGGCGGATCTCATCCAGGTTGTGCAAGGTGGCGCGCCGCACAGTTGAGCCAGCAAGAAGCACGGGCTCCATCTCTGCAACTGGCGTGAGATAGCCGGTACGACCGACCTCAACCACGATGTTGAGCAGCCTGGTGGTGACCTGTTCTGGCGGGAACTTATATGCGATCGCCCACTTCGGCGATCGAGCAATCGAACCGAGCACTTCTTGATCGCTGGCTCGGTCGACCTTCAACACGGCGCCATCCGTCTCATACGTCAGCTCGTGACGCTTCTCCTCCCACTCGGTGAGAAAGGCGGCAGCCCCCGCAGCGTCAAGACCGGCACGCGCATGCACCTCAATGGGCAGCCCAAGCGCCATGAGCCGCTTGAGCGCGGCACTCTGCGATGTCGGTTGTGGATCCGTGAAGAGCTGATAGGCGAAGAAGGCGAGGTTTCGCTCCGCCGTAATGCGAGGATCTTTTTGTCGAAGGGAACCAGCCGCAGAGTTCCGCGGATTCGCATAAAGCTGCAGGCCCTCCTCTTCTCTCGCGCCGTTCAGGGCGGCGAATGCCTCTTTTGGCATGTACACCTCGCCGCGAATCTCGGCGGTAACCGGCTCGCGCAGCACCTGCGGGATCACCTTGATGGTGCGCACGTTCTCGGTAACGTCCTCCCCTGTCGAACCGTCACCGCGCGTCGCCGCGCGCACCAGGAGTCCTCGCTCATAGCGAAGACTGATCGCAAGGCCATCGATCTTGAGCTCTGCCACGAGTTCAGGGACCCGACCACCCAGACCCTTTGTGGCACTCACAACGAAGGCGACGACATCGTCGAGGGTGAACGCGTTTGCAAGGCTGAGCATCGGACGCTCATGCTGTACCTCGCCAAGTGCTCCAGTGAGTTCGCGAGGTCCAACGCGCTGCGTGGGTGAGACTTCGCTTCGGAGCGACGCGTATTCCCTCTCTAGCGCTTCGAGCTCACGGCGGAGTGCGTCGTACTGAGCGTCAGACAATGTTGGCGCATCTGAGACGTAGTAGTCCCGATCCGCCGCGTTGATTTGCTCAACCAGCTCAGCATGTCGGCGCACTGCACTCCTCGGCGCGTCGGGCATCAGACGATCTCCAAGTTTGCAAGGCTCGCGGCGAGCGTTTTGACGCCAACGCCGACAAAGGCGATCGTCACCTCTTCGTCGCTGCGTGTCAGCTTTGAAGTCACCACGACCCCTGTCCCGAAGTGGGCGTGTTGAACGCGATCGCCATCGCGAAAATATCGCTCCCCTGGGATGCGGACCCGTGCTGGACGCGTGCTTCGCTGCGGAAGCGGCGTTTCATCCCGTAGCGAGGCGGCATCAGCATGCGTCTGCTCGCCCGCCGCCAACCTGCGGCCGTTCGCCCAGGGGGGGATGCGACCGACCGGTCGCGTTTGCAGCGACTCGTCGTGGTCTGGATCGGCGGAGGGGGCGTCAACGCCATCGTCGCTGTCCGGGTGTCGAAGGGAGCCAGATCGTGCCCCAGCCCCGAAGGCGCGTCGCTTCGCCTCTAGATCGCGCCCCGGTGCAAACGGACCGTCTGGTGCTCCTGGGCGACCGCTCCCTTCGCGCCACGCTTCGGCACCGGCGAAGCCACCGCGCGCGGATCGGTAGCCGGCAACACCTCGGCCGAAGCGGGTGCTGCCATCCGTCCGCGGGTCGTCATCGTTTGCGACCTCAAGGAGCTCCTCTGGGATCTCGGCAAGGAAGCGTGATGGAGCACCATCTCCATCACCCCAGCCGCGACGGATCGCGTACGTCAGCGTCAGTCGGCGCTTGGCACGAGTAATCCCGACATAACAGAGGCGCCGCTCCTCCTCCATCTGCTCTTCATCCATGAGCGCGCGGCTGTGCGGGAAGAGACCCTCAGTCAGTCCAGTGATGAATACCGTCGGCCACTCGAGCCCCTTAGCCGCGTGCAGCGTGATCAGGGTCACTCGCTCACCCTCATCCTCAATTGAATCCTGATCCGCAACGAGTGCCGTCTCCTCAAGAAATCGGTCGAGCGCATCAAGCGGCTCTAGCTCCAGGAAGCGCCCCGCAATGCCGCGAAGCTCGAGGAGGTTTGCCCAACGCTCCTCACCCTCGACCCCCTCGTTCGCCAGATGCGCGCGGAGCCCTGTCTCGCTGTAGACCGCATCGAGCAGCTCAGGGAGCTCAATGAGCGAGATCCGACCGCGAAGCCGCGAGATCAGCCCATCCACATCCGCAAGCGCCTTCCGTGCCTTCGGTGAGATGCCGACCACCTCACCTCGACCCGCCGCCGCGATCACTCGTCCGAAGGGCACGCCGTCGGGTGCATCAGGGTGCGGAGCGCCCGCCGAACGCAGCAGTTCAAGCGTCTTCTCCCCAATCCCGCGCGGCGGAACATTGATGATCCGCTCGAAGGAAATCCGATCGCTGTCGCTGCGCAGTACCCGTAGCCACGCAAGGGCATCCTTTACCTCGCGACGCTGATAGAAGCGCGTGCCACCGATCAGCTGATATGGAATTGCGGCGCGAAGGAGGGCCTCTTCGATCGCACGTGACTGCGCGTTCGTTCGATACAAGATCGCCATGCCGCCGTAGGTTTCAGCAAGCTCGGCGCCCCCTCCCGCTCTCGCCTTGCGCGGGGCCGCGTACTCTTCAACGCGTCGAACGATCCACGCCGCCTCATCTTCGGCATCAAACCCGCCGTAGACAGGAATCGGAAGACCACCCGACCGATCAGTCCAGAGCCTCTTCGCCTTGCGGCCGCGATTGTTGGAGACGACGCCGTGCGCCGCATCAAGAATAGACTGCGTGGAACGGTAGTTCTGCTCGAGGGCGATCACCTCTGCCTTCGGCCAGTCACGCTCAAAGTCCAAGATGTTGCGGATATCTGCGCCGCGCCATGAGTAGATGGACTGATCGTCATCGCCCACTACGCAGAGATTTCCGTGCCCGGCTGCCAGTTCACGAATCCATGCATATTGAATACGGTTCGTATCCTGATACTCATCAACGTGCAGGTACTGCCACTTCGAACGGTATCGCTCAGCAACGGCGGGTGCCTCCCGTAGCAGCCGAAGCCCCTCAATCAACAGATCGTCAAAGTCGAGCGCCTCGAGACGCTTGAGCTCTGTTGCGTATCGGCGCGCATACCCCGCAATCAAACGCTCATGGTGCGTCACGGCCAAATCTTCCATCTGATCTGGGCTGAGGCCGTCGTTCTTCGCTCGACTGATCGCACCGAGGATCAGGCTTGGCTTCGTTGAACCGGTTGCGGGGAGGTCATCCTCTTTGAGGAAGCCCTTGATTACCCGTGCTTGGTCATCCGCGTCATAGATCACAAACTCCTTCGGCAGACCGATCGCCTCGCCATCGCGACGCAGCATGCGGACGCAGAGGCTATGGAAGGTCCCCATCGCAACGTCACGGGAGCGTTCGCCGATCATCTCCTCAAGACGTTCGCGCATCTCTGCCGCAGCCTTATTGGTGAACGTCACCGCCAAGATCCGCCATGGAGCGACGCCCTCATGCTCAATCAACCATGCGATCCGGTGCGTGATGACGCGCGTCTTTCCCGAGCCCGCACCAGCAAGCACGAGGAGCGGGCCCGTTGTGGTTGTGACCGCCCGACGTTGCACATCGTTCAGTGGACCCAGAATCCGCTCCGCAACGTCGGAAGCGCTTACCCCCTCTGCGACACGCCGGCGCGTTGGGCTGGTCCCCAGCGGGGCGTCTGCAGTCGGATCGGTGGGGAGGTTCACACGCCGATTCTACCGCCGAGGAGAGTCTTGCTAATTCATTGACAGTTGCTGAAAGCGGCGACCAAGAAAAACGCGGAGGCCCCAGCAGCGCTGGGGCCTCCGCCAACAGGAACCAGTGGGAATTAGAAGTCCATCTCCCCGCCGTGGCTGTGGCCGCCTGGCGCGGCCGCCTCCTTCTTCTCAGGGATGTCGCTCACCACAGCCTCTGTGGTGAGCACCATTGCGGCCACTGAGGCTGCGTTCTGCAAGGCGGAGCGGGTCACCTTGGCGGCGTCCACGATCCCCTTCTCGAACATGTCAACCATCGTGTCGGTTGCGGCATCGAATCCGGTGCCGCGCTTTGCCTTCAAGATCGCTTCAATCACCACGTCGCCTCGGGCGCCCGCGTTCTCGGCAATCTGTCGAGCTGGTGCCTCAAGTGCGCGTCGAACGATGTCCACGCCCACCTGCTCGTCACCCTCGAGCTTCAACTTGTCAAGCGAGGCGCGTGCCTGAAGGAGCGTAGTGCCACCGCCGGCGACGATCCCTTCTTCAACAGCCGCTCGGGTCGTTGAGAGCGCATCTTCGATGCGGTGCTTCTTCTCCTTGAGCTCAACCTCAGTTGCGGCACCCACCTTGATCACGGCGACACCGCCGGAGAGCTTTGCGAGCCGCTCCTGGAGCTTCTCCTTGTCGTAGTCCGACGTCGTCTCTTCAATCTGCGCCTTGATCTGCGCCATGCGCGCCTTGATCTCGGCCGGCTTTCCAGAGCCATCCACGATCGTGGTGTTGTCCTTTGACGAGACCACGCGGCGTGCGGAGCCAAGATCTTCTGCGGTAACGCTATCCAACTTGCGACCAACCTCTTCGGAGATCACCGTGCCGCCGGTGAGCACCGCAATGTCGCGGAGCATCTCCTTGCGTCGGTCACCGAAGCCTGGCGCCTTCACCGCAAGCACCTGCACGGTGCCGCGGATCTTGTTCACCACGAGGGTGGCGAGCGCCTCCCCGTCAACATCTTCAGCAACAATCAGGAGTGGTCGACCGGTGCCGACCGCCTTCTCAAGCGCTGGGAGTGCATCCTGCACTGCAGAGATCTTCTTGTCAGTGATGAGGATCGCTGGATTATCCAGCTGCGCCTCCATCCGATCCGCATTCGTGACGAAGTATGCGGAGATGTATCCGCGATCAAACTGCATCCCCTCCGTGTACTCCTTGTCCAGGCCGAGCGACTGACCCTCCTCGACGGTGATCACGCCGTCCTTGCCGACCTTCCCCATCACTTCGGCGATCAACTCGCCTACGCTCGGGTCTGCGGCGGAGATTGAGGCAACCGCGGCGATCTGCTCGCGCGTCTCCACCTTTCGGGAGTGCGACTTGATCTCGCCCACAACGGCGGCGACCGCCTTGTCGAGTCCACGCTTGATCACCATTGGGTTTGCACCCGCCGCAACGTTGCGAAGACCTTCAGTGACGAGCGCCTGACCGAGAACCACGGCGGTGGTGGTGCCGTCACCAGCAACGTCGTCTGTCTTAGTGGCAACTTCCTTGAGAAGCTGCGCACCCATGTTCTCAAAGTGGTCGTCCAGCTCAATGTCGCGTGCAATCGTCACGCCGTCATTGGTGATGGTTGGTGCGCCGAACTTTTTGTCGAGAACTACATTGCGACCCTTTGGGCCGATCGTGACCTTTACCGTATCGGCGAGTTTGTCAATGCCGCGCTTGAGTGCGCGTCGTGCCGCTTCATCGAAGACAACCTGCTTTGCCATTTTGTCCCTCTACTTTCTTTCTCTACTTCAACCGATTGATGAGTTGTGTTGAGCTTCGGTGCTATTCGACGATCGCGAGAATGTCCTTCGCGCCGACGATGAGGTACTCCGCGCCATCGAGCTTGAACTCGGTGCCGGCGTACTTCGCATGGAGGACGCGATCCCCCACCTTGACGTCGATCGGCTCGCGCTTCCCGTCTTCAAGGATGCGGCCTGGGCCTACGGAGACGACTTCACCCTCTTGCGGCTTCTCTTGCGCCGTATCGGGGAGGATGATCCCGCTCGCCGTCTTCTCGTCGCGAGGGACCGGCTTTACGACCACGCGGTCGCCGAGGGGTCGGAGTGATGCCTTCTTCGCCATGGTTGACCTCCTACTTGGCAGCTGAGCCGATGCCCGCTGCGAAACTGCTCAGGCGCACACCCTGGTGCGCTTAGGGAGATGTTAGCACTCTCGGCCGTCGAGTGCCAACACCACGCTCAGGCTGAGCGTGGCCGAAGGCGAGGAAAGGCGCGATCGTAGGTGGCGCTTATCGCGGCCGCGAGCTCGTCAACCGCTTCGCCACGCCGTGCGGCGATCCAGGCCAGCGTGAAAGCGACATTCGCTGGCTCATTGCGACTCGGATCAGGGGCACCAGGCATTGTGAGCCACGGCGCGTCCGTCTCCGTCAGGATCCGGTCGGCCGGAACGACTCGAATCCACTCCGACGTCGCACGCTCCTCTGGGCGAAAGGCGAGTCCAGAGATGGAGACGAGACCGCCCAGGGCGAGTCCCTCCTCAATGTAGTCCTGGCTCCCCGATGCGCTGTGCAAGATGAAAGGCGCTCGCCCGCCAAATCGAGCGGCACCTCCGGCAGTGCCGATCGGCGACGCCCTGAGCGTCTTCATGAGTTGGCGCTGAGCATCATCGCCGTCCCCTGCGGATCGACAGTGGAGGATGAGTGGCTTCCCGAGCTGCACAGCTACCTCGATGTGCGCCTCAAGGTTTTCGATCTGATCCGCGAGCGGCGCGTAGTTACGTTTTGTGTCAATTCCTGTCTCCCCGATCGCAACGATCTCGGGCTCAGCGGCGCGCGCCAGCAGGGCGGCGCGCTGACTCGCCTCATCTGTTGCGTGATGTGGATGGATTCCGATCGCGGCGTCCATCCAGTCGTGTTCACGTGCAATCTCCACTGCAGCCTGTGAACTCCCCACGCTCCACGATGGGATAAGTAGGCGCGTCATCCCAGCAGAGCGCAGGCGCGCGATCACCTCGCTCCGATCAGCATCGAAGCGATCGGCCTGCAGATGACCGTGCGCGTCAGTCAGCGGACGTTGGCTGCTCATCTGCCTCAAGGCGCGGGAATAGCGGGACTGGCTCCCCGAGTGCGCCAGTAGCGGCAACACTCCCCCAACTCCCAAGCGCCGCGCGCGTCAGACTGCTGCGACCAGCCGCATCAAACGGCCAGGGGTGACCGAGAAGCGCCCAGATCTTCTCAGCCGTTTCAGGAATCACAGGCGCCGCATACAGCGCCACAAGTCGACAGGCTTCAAGGAGGTCGCCAAGGACATCTGCAAGCTGCTTGCGTGCCGTCTCATCTCCACCTTTCGCAGCTTTTGCCAGCTCCCACGGCCTCTCCGTATCAACGAATCTGTTCGCCGCACCCACGAACTCCCACAGCGCACCGATCCAGAGGTGAAGCGCCAGCTCCTCCATCGCCGCCTCACTCTTCCGGCGAGCCGCCTCCCACTCAGCCGCAAGCGGTGAAACCATTGCGGCCCGCGGTGCTGGTGCATCGGTACCGAATGCACGGCTCGCCATGGTCGTTGCACGGTTCACGAGATTGCCAAAATCGTTTGCGAGCTCGGAGTTGTAACGGCGAATGATTGAGTCCCAGCTCACCTCGCCATCGCCGTCAAATGGGACCTCGCGTAGTGCAACGAATCGCGCACCATCGGCGCCGAGCGCCGCAACGGCGCTATTTGGGTCGAGGAAATTGCCGCGGCTCTTGCTCATCCGCTCGCCGCTCGAAAGGAGCCACCCGTGCACCCAGATTCGCTTCGGTGCTTCAAGTCCCGCACTCCAGAGCATCGCCGGCCAGAAGACTGAATGAAACCGATTAATGTCCTTGCCAATGATGTGCAAATCTGCAGGCCACCACGGTGCACCCGTTGGATCCGCAGGAAAGCCCGCTCCCGTGAGGTAGTTAATGAGTGCGTCGTACCAGACATAAATTGTCCCCGCGGTAGGATCCCCGCTACCGTCGGGCTTCAGCGCACTGGTTCCGTCTTCTCGTATCGGGAACGGAATCCCCCAGGTTGCACCCTCCCGGCTGATCGAGAAGTCTTCAAGTCCCTGGCGGATAAATCCGAGCATCTCATTACGGCGGTACTCAGGCTGCACAGGCGAGGGATCTTGCGTCAGCCAGGCCTCGAGTCGCTCCTGATATGCGCTCAGTCGAAAGAACCAGTTCCGCTCCTTCAGCCACTGCAGTGGGACACCAGGATGATTCGGGCAGACACTCGCGCCCCCCTCTTTCACCACATCACCTTCGGCGCGAAATCCTTCGTTCGGGCAGTACCAGCCTTCATATGTGCCGAGGTAGATGTCGCCGGCGGCAAATGAGCGACGCACCATCTCCTGGGCAGCGAGCGTGTGGTCAGCATCGGTGGTGCGGATAAATCGATCAGGAGTGATGAGCAGGAGCGCCTCACTCTCCTGGAAGAGGGCCACGTTTTTGTCGACAAAGGCCTTCGGGGTGAGCCCCTCTTCTGCCGCGCGGGCGGCGATGTTCACGGAGTACTCGTCCGTGCCCGTGAGGAAGCGCACCTCGTCGCCACCCATGCGTCGCCAACGTGCGATCACATCCGCCCCGATCACTTCGTAGAGCGTGTGCAGGCCGGGCTTGTTGTTGGCATACGCAATGGCCGTCGTAAGGTAGTACCGCATCGCGACCGAGTGTCGCACACGATACGCCCACCGTATGCGCCAAGGGGGATGCTTCGGTCACGAAGCGGGTTGTAGCGCAGGGGGGAGCCCCTTGGGACCCGCCTCGGGAGAGGAGCGGAGATGAACAAGGTGATCCTGGCGGGTCGGATGACTAAACCAGTCGAGATGAAGCCACTCCCGTCTGGGAGCAAGGTAGCGGTGGGGAGCCTCGCCAGCCACGACTATCGCGGCGGCGAGGAGCGGACGGAGTTCCACCGCCTCGTCTTCTGGGAGAAGCTTGCCGAGATCGCTTCCACCCACCTACAGGCCGGCTCACTCGTTGCGATTGACGGACGCCTCAAGACGCATGAGTGGGAGAGCGACGGGGCGCGGCGGTGGATGACGGAAGTGATCGTGAACCGCCTCGAGTTTCTTGGACCGAAACCACCGAGCGCAGAGCCCGTTGCGCAAGGTGCAGAACCAACCGATCTCGGCGAAGCGGAGTACGGAGAAGAGATCGCGCCAGCCCGCCCATAGCGCGCATGCGGCCGAGCGGCTACTCCCCCTCGGCCGCGTCGCGGTGGGCCAGCGACCATAGTCGACGCCGATCGAGCCTCCACGCCGCAGCGATCTCTCGTACCGCATCGCTGCGTGATGCCCCTTCGGCCATTCGCTGATGGACGGCAACAAGCGCCGCCGGATATGCGCCATCCGCATCGGGCTCAGTACCAACATCCGACGCCTCACCGAGCACAATGACGAACTCACCGCGACCATCGATCTCTCCCGACTCTACCTGCGCAGCGAGCGTTGCAAGGCCTCCACGTCGAACCTCTTCGTGGATCTTCGTAAGCTCTCGGCAGAGCGCGGCCGGACGATCGGAGCCCGCAGCCTCCGCGAGGTCGCGAAGGGTTGCCGCGACTCGATTACCCGCTTCATAGATGACACTGGCGCGCCCATCCGCCGCAAGTGCCCCAATCACACGCCGACGATCGGCCCCGCTCCGTGGGAGAAATCCCTCAAAACTCCAACGCGCACCTGCAACTCCGGACGCCACAACCGCCGCGAGTAGGGCTGATGGGCCAGGAATCGGGATGACACGGATGCCTGCGGAGATCGCCGCTCGCACGAGCTGCTGTCCAGGATCGCTAATCAGTGGCGTGCCCGCATCGCTGATCAGCGCAACGGCCTCCCCTTGCAGGAGTCGCGCAATGATCGGATCGACGCGATCGGCCTCATCAAATCCTGGAAGCGATGCGACTTCGGCACTCACTCCGATTGATGAGAGAAGGACGCGTGCGATGCGGGAGTCTTCGGCAAGCACAAGGCGAACCTCGCCCAAAACGGCCACCGCCCGGGGTGAGAGATCGGCGAGGTTTCCGATCGGTGTGGAGACGATGTGAAGGGCCCCAGGCGTTGCCCCTCCGCCACGACCATCACTCATAGTGAATAAATGATCGCGTGCGATCTATCTTTTGATCTTTGGGAACGGTGGCATCTCCCGCTTAAATTGTGACGCGGCAATCATCCTCTGAATTCGGGCAACAAGCTCCGGATCAAATCCGTCAGCGACAACCTCAGCGTGGCTTCCCCCTAGATCAACGAGGCGGTAGAGGATTCGATCAAGCGTCGGATAGTCAAAGCCGCCCTCGCTCTCGTCGGTTTGGCCGGGCCAAAGATCTGCGCTTGGCGCTTTCGTTAACACAGCATCCGGAACTCCGAGATGCGCGGCGAGCGCTCGCACCTGGCTCTTGTACAGGTCGCCGATCGGATTGATGGCACACGCCGCGTCACCGTGAAGTGTGGTGTACCCAATCGCTCCTTCTGATTTGTTTCCCGTACCCATGACAATCCCGTTGTGTCGAGCTGATTCGTGATAGAGGGTGATCATGCGCATGCGAGCAGCGATATTGCCGCGCTGGATTGGCGTGATTGGCACACCCGTAGGCAACGATGCCTCAACGGCATCCACGCCCGCGGTAATTGGCACCTCCTCCACGCTGCACCCGAGTGCCTTTGCCACGGCGAGGGCATCTTCACGCGAACTTGGCGCGGAGGTTCGGTACGGCATGATGTAGGTACGAAGTCGATCTGACCCGATGGCATCAGCGGTCAGGAATCCAACAAGAGCGGAATCAATCCCACCAGAGAGCCCGAGGATCGCGTTTTGCGCTCCGATGTTCTTGAACTGATCTTGGATGAACGAACGGAGGGTTGCATGGACCGACACCACATCAATGGAAAGTTCAGAAGGGATACCACCGTTCAATGCCTTCTCCACGAGTCCCCCTACTCTTCACTCCACAGTTCAATCGACCATGCGTAGAGCGGGCTTGCAGCGTCCGCTTCTCGCGTAGGCCACGTGAACCTTTCATCCAAAAGTGTATACCCGGCTTCTGCCCAGAGCAAAAGATTGGGGCGTTCACTGCGACGTAGCGACTGAAACTCCGCATAGATCGGGGCCCGAACCTCTTCGCTGGACCCAGTTACCGCTTGGCGCAGGAGGCTATCCGCGCGCTCGCTTTGCCAGCAGGCAAGGTTCTTTCCTGCTGGAGCCTCTTCGGACGGGCAGGCGGACGATAAGAAGAGATCGGAGTCATCTGGGTCAAGGCTCCACTGCCAGCTACCGATGTAGGCATCAAAGTCGCCCGGGTACTGAAGCCTCGGCAGGATTTCGCTCCGATACGGTTGCGCAGATACGGTGATCGAGAATCCGCACTCTGATGCCTGGTCTGCGATTGACTGTGCGGCGCTGAGACGAGAGCTGAGGCCCTCGCGAACCAAGATTTCACCTTCAAGGCGTGTCCCGAGCTTTGCAAACACCCCATCGCTCTCCTCTTGCCATCCGTCGGCGAGAAGCGCGCTGCGCGCCGCACTGCGGTTCACGGTGGCCTCAGGGACGCTGCCTGACGACAGCGCCCACGATCCTGGAGCGATCGTGCTGCTGATTGGAAACCCAGCTCCGCTCGTCGCGCTCTCCGCAATGAGATCAAGATCTACGCACGAACTTAGTGCCGTCCGAACAACGCCGTCCGCAAATGGCCTACCGGGCCGCAGATTAAATGCCAGGTAGACATACCCCCGCGATGAGGGTCCTTTCAGGAGGGTTGCCCCGTCGCGCAGACTCAGGCCAGCGACGCTGGTGCCACTCAGGTGTGGAGCCCAATCGACCTGGGAAGATTGGAAAGAAGCCACCGCGGCGGACTCGTTCGGCACCCTGATGATTCTGATCTTGCTGATGTTCGGCGCACCGAGAGCAAATGACCGGAAACTATCAAGGTCCACCATCGAACCAGGAATCCGCTCACGAAGCCGATATGGCCCTGCACCGATCGGCGTGAGCTGAATGTCAAGGAGCGGATAGGCAACGGCCAGCTGGCTCTCGGCAGGTGCAAGCAGATACGCTTCGAGAGTCGTGAGTCGCAAGAAGAGATCTCGAGCATACGACTCATCGTTTCGTGACACCACGGTCTGTCCGCCGCCACTCACCACCGGGAAGATGCGGACGTCTGGAAGCTGCACACCTGATGCGTTTAGTACTCGCTCCAGCTCGCCGGCGTATGGGGCATACAGGCAGGCTGCGTCTCCACCCGAGGAGCACGAGGTCGCTTCTAGTTGCGCAGCGATGTTTTCACGTGTCACGGTAATCAGGGTGCGATCAGCGCCACTGATGCTCTCTTGCAGTCGCTGCAGCGACTCCTCGATCGCTCTCTTGGGCAGAATCGGAATCGTCAGTCCACGTGTGCGCCACGGGGCCCAGCTGGAGATGAGGCGAAACCGGATACTGGTTGAACTATCCGACTCCACCGCCTCCAGATGCGTTCTCACCACTTCGCAAATATCGGGAGCGAGTGGACACTGACCGCTCTTCGCAAGTTCATAGGTGAAGATGACGTCCTCAGCGGTCAGTGCTGAACCGTCATGAAAGGTGAGTCCCGACTTCAGCGTGACCTGTACCGTGGCGCCACCTGCGGAAGAGATCGGCGGGCCTTCTGCCAGAAGTGGTTGCGGAAGGAGCGTCGCATCAGGCCGGTAGAGTCCTGCGTGCACCAGGCCCCCGACGAACGCCGAGGACTCGTCTTTGTATGCAGCGCTGAGATGAAGAGGCTCATCCGTCAGGGCAACGCGGAGCGCTGCCCCGCCAACGAGCGAACAGGCGGCACTTGAGAGCGCCAGAAGAAGCGCCGCGATAAGCGGTGCGATCGTGCGTTGGATCATGCCGTCAGCTTGTCGTAACCCGCCGAGTCAAGCAGAACGTCAAGCTCTGCTGGATTACTGAGCTGAACTTCCAGGAGCCAGCCAGAACCGTATGGATCAGCGTTGATGGACTCTGGCGCACTTGAAAGGGCATCGTTCCGAGCGAGTACGTTCCCAGAGATTGGACTAAACAGATCACTGACCGCCTTGACAGATTCTACGGCGCCAAAGACTGCAAACTGCGTGAGGGTGGCTCCTACGGCAGGGAGGTCCACGAAGACAACGTCGCCGAGCTCATTCGCCGCGTGCGCCGTGATTCCGATCACGGCACGGTCTCCCTGGACGCGGACCCATTCGTGCTCCTTTGAATATCGAAGCTCAACTGGTGAACTCATCGCACCCCTCCTCTGATCTCTATGCCCGTTTCACTCGCTTCGGCACGAATGGTACGTCAGTCACGATCGCTGAGACTCGCTCCCCACGAATAAGCACATCCAACGGTTCGCCCTGTGGGTATGGGGCACCAGTTGCGTCGAGATCCGCTAGCGCAATTGGGTAGCCCAGGGTTGGTGAGTGCGTGCCAGAGGTGATTTGGCCAACGAGACCCCCGTCCGGTCGGTGCACTTCATGTCCGTGACGAGCGATCCCCCGTCCCGTCACCTTGAGCCCGACGAGCATTCGTCCCGTGCGCAGGCCTGCAGCGGCGCGCTCCGCGAGGGCCGCGTCGCCCACTGCGCCGCCACCCTTGTCGAGTTTTACCACTCGGCCAAGCCCCACATCGAATGGCGTGAGCGCTTCGCGCAGTTCGTTGCCATAGAGAGGCATCCCCGCCTCCAGACGCAACGTGTCCCGCGCGCCAAGTCCGATCGGAAGTGGTGCGGGGACTCCGGTCGCGCCCGCGTCAAGAAGTGCGCGCCAAACGGTGACGGCATCTTCCGCGTGGAGATAGAACTCAAATCCATCTTCACCCGTATATCCGGTGCGCGCTACAAGCACGGGGATCCGTTCGCTACCGACCAACGCCTCACTCCTGCAACACTCGTAGTTGCCAAGGCCGAGCAGCGCCGCACTCTTTGCGTCATCGAAGAGCGCAGAGGCCACTTCAGCGCTCTGCGGTCCTTGAATCGCAATCATTGCGGTGGCGGCGCTCTCATCGGTCACATCCGTTACTCCCCCGACACGTTCAACGAGGAGTGCAGCCACTCGTTCAGCGTTCGACGCGTTTGCGACTACGAGCCACTCGTCCTCCACAACGCGGTAAACGATGAGGTCGTCGATCATCCCACCTGACTCATTCACCATGATGCTGTACTGCGCGCGCCCGGGTTGTAGTGCCGAGGGACGGGAAACGAGCGCGTGGTCAAGTGCTGCACCAGCGTGTGGGCTGCGCACCCAAATCTCTCCCATGTGTCCAAGATCAAAGATCCCTGAGGCGCTTCGCACCGCGCGATGCTCATCAATCACACCCGCGTACTGCACTGGCATCTCCCACCCCGCAAAATCAACCATGCGGGCGCCGAGCTTCAGATGCTCTTCAAAGAGCGGGGTGCGGAGCATTACGCCAGCGTCAGGGCGTCATAGGCACGCTGGACGAGCGCGCTCTCTGTCTGAAAGTCCAAGAGCGCAATGGCCTCATCCATTGGTACCCATCGCAACTCTTCAAACTCGTGGTCGTACGCGTCGAAGCTGCCACCCACCTGTTCCATCAAGTAGTAGTGCACCGTCTTCTCGATTCGTTCACCGGTCCGGACAAATGAGTACGAAATGGCGGCGAAATAGGACAGGATGCGGACCTCCAAGCCCGACTCCTCGCGAACCTCGCGGAGTGCGGTCTCCTCGCGTGTCTCACCCTCCTCTGGGGTTCCTTTTGGGAGCGACCAGACATATCCGTCTCGCTCTCGACGGCGCCGACCGACAACGATCTCTGGCCTCCCCGCAACGGCACGAATGACCAGCCCCCCTGCGGAGACGGCGGTGCGCTTCGTAAGCGGCATAGGTGCTCCTGTCTCGTCTGACTGACGCTCCCGTAGGAGCTACTCATTGCGCCAATGGTAGCCCTTCGGGGAGGGGCGTATCGCTCGGCGGCGCGCTACGCTAGCGGCGCCCGCGTAGTGGCCGAGTGTATGAGGAGGGACTGTGATCGATCGAGCGCACGTGCGCACGAGCCTCGGTGCAGGACTCCCCGATCGAATCGCACTTGAGCGCCTCCCCACTCCGGCGACACCATGGGAACGACTTCCATTCGTCCTCAAAATCCTCATTGAAGGAGCTGCGCGACGAGCTGGGGATGGCTTTGTGCGTGAGGAGGATATCGCCGCATACCTCGCGTGGAAGCCAGGTGCTGCCGCGGCGGCATCTGGTGAAGAACGTGAGCTCCCCTTCTCTCCCGCACGCGTCGTGCTACAAGACTTCACTGGCGTCCCCGCCGTCGTTGACCTTGCAGCGCTTCGTGACGCAGCGCGCGAACTTGGCATCGATCCTGAGCGTATCAATCCGCAGGTCCCGGCTGACCTCGTCATTGATCACTCAGTCCAAGTGGACCGGTGGGCAACGGCGGAGGCACTCGAGCAGAACGTGGCCAAGGAGTACGAGCGAAACAGCGAGCGGTATCAGCTACTGCGATGGGCCCAGGGTGCGTTTGATACGTTCCGCGTCGTTCCCCCTGGCGCTGGAATCGTGCACCAGGTAAACCTTGAGAGCCTTGCGACCGTTGTGCGCGTCGAGGAAACTGACGGGGCACCGCTCGCATTCCCAGACACCTGTGTCGGCACAGACTCACACACCACCATGATCTCCGGCCTTGGAGTTCTTGGATTCGGCGTTGGCGGGATTGAAGCTGAGGCGGTACTCCTTGGGGAGCCGCTTTTTGCCCCGCTCCCGAAAATCGTCGGCCTAAAGCTGACGGGGAAGCTTCCGGCTGGAACCACCGCAACCGACCTTGTCCTCACCGTCACCGAGCGACTTCGCGCCCATGGCGTCGTTGGCGCATACGTTGAAGCGTTCGGCGATGGCCTCTCCACCGTTTCCCTCGCGGATCGAGCCACGATCGCGAACATGTCACCTGAATTTGGTGCCACGACAACCCTCTTCCCAATTGATGAGATCACCCTTGACTACCTCCGCGTCACGGGACGCGAAGACGCACAGATTGCTCTGGTCGAAACGTATTCGAAGGCGCAGGGTCTCTGGCGAGTAAACGGGCACGAACCGCTCTACGACGAAGTGGTCGAGGTCAGCCTCAGCGAAATCGTTCCGTCACTCGCCGGACCAAGGCGACCGCAGGATCGCGTGCCACTTCCGAATCTAGGCAAGAGTTTTGAGCAGAACTATCCCGATCGCGCTGGAGCGAAGTCGCACAGCGCCATGGTGGGCGGCGCAGCGATACGTGACGGTGCCGTCGCCATCGCCGCGATCACCTCCTGCACAAACACCTCAAATCCATCGGTCATGATCGCCTCTGGCCTCCTCGCAAGGAACGCCGTCGCACGTGGGATGCGCGTTCCCGTATGGGTCAAGACAAGCCTCGCCCCAGGATCACGCGTCGTGACCGCATATCTGGAGCGCGCTGGCCTCCTTGAGCCGCTTGCGACCCTCGGGTTCACCGTTGCGGGCTACGGCTGCACCACGTGTATTGGCAACTCCGGACCACTCGACCAGGAGGTTGCCGCCGCGGTCGAGCGTGAAGAGCTCCTCGTCGCAGCCGTACTCTCGGGGAATCGAAATTTTGAGGGGCGCATCCACCCGGCGGTCCGAGCCGCCTACCTCGCCTCCCCTCCGCTCGTCGTCGCCCTTGCGCTCGCGGGCAGCGTGGTGACGAATCTGGAGACGGATCCGATCGGGAACGATCGGGACGGCGCTCCTGTCTACTTGCGGGACATCTGGCCATACGACGCAGAGATCGCGAGTGCGGTGGCGGCAGCAGCGGACGCCACGCTCTATCGAAAGAGCTATGCAGATCTCTTTGCAGGCGATGCGCGATGGCAGGCGTTGCGCGTGCCAACGGGGCGCACGTACGAATGGGACTCCACTTCAACGTACATTGCACGACCAGCCTTCACCGAGAACATCCCTGCGGTGGCCGTCCCGATCACTGATGTCCAGGAGGCTCGCGCGCTCCTCCTGCTTGGCGACTCCGTCACCACCGACCACATTTCACCTGCAGGCTCCATTCGTGCCGACTCTCCCGCTGGTCGCTGGATGATCGCACGGGGGGTCGCCGCCGGCGACTTCAACTCGTACGGCGCGCGGCGTGGACATGACCAGGTGATGATGCGCGGCACCTTCGCCAACATTCGCCTCCGCAACGCCCTCGCCGAAGGAAAAGAGGGCCCGGTGACAACGCACCTTCCAAGCGGAGAAGTCCTTGCGGTCGCCGATGCAGCGGAACGCTACAAGAAGAGTGGAACGCCGCTGATCATCATTGCGGGGAAGGAGTACGGCTCAGGTTCCAGCCGCGACTGGGCGGCGAAGGGAACGCAGATGCTCGGCGTGCGAGCAGTGATCGCCGAGTCGTATGAGCGAATCCACCGTTCGAACTTGATCGGAATGGGAATCCTTCCACTGCAGTTCCTTCCAGGTGAAAGTGCGGCAAGCCACGCGCTCAGCGGCAACGAACGCTTCACCCTGAAGGGCCTCGCGGAGATTAGCCCACGTGGTCGGGTACGACTCCAGGTTACCGCGAGCGGTGCCGGTGACACGATCGCCAGTGACACGCGTTCGATTGATCTCATCGTTCGGCTTGACGGCCCGATGGAACTTGCGACCTACCGCGAAGGTGGCATCATGCCCGCGGTATTGCGGAGAATGGCGAAGCAGTAGCGCACTTCGTGGTGGGCGATACTGGACTCGAACCAGTGACCTCACGGATGTGAACCGTGCGCTCTAACCAACTGAGCTAATCGCCCGAGGGCTGGATTCTAGACGAAGCTGCGCAGCGCCTGCAGTAGGACCATCACCAAGAGTGGAGCGAAGTCAATTCCCGCAATGGGAGGGAGGATCTTGCGCGCTGGACCAAGAATCGGCTCACTCATCTCAATGAGGATCCGCGCCATGCGACCACTCCCTGCAGGATCAATCCACGAGATCAGCACGCGACCAAGCACCACAAACCATAGTGTCTGGAGGACGAGATCGATTGCGAGTGAAGGTGTGAAGCCCATGGAGAGAGGTTAGCCGCGCGCGCCAAAAAGTGCGCTGCCGAGTCGCACCTGCGTCGCACCCTCCTCAATTGCAACCTCGAAATCCCCGCTCATCCCTGCGGAAAGGAGGGGGCCGATGGCGAGCGCAACGTTTGCCGCCTCAGCGCGAAGTGAGGTCGCGAAGGTGGCGAAGGTCGCGACGCTGCGCCGCGACTCCTCGCGATCCTCTGTGAGGCGGCCGATGGTCATCAGACCATCAATCACCACGTTCGTGCCTCGCAAGAGCCGCGCTACTTCGGGCAGGGCCGCTCGCAGCTCCTCAGGCGCAAACCCCGCCTTTGCAGGGTCCGAACCCCGCCTTTGCAGGGTCCGCATCCGTGTTCACCTGCAGCGCAATGGAGATCCGATCTGGAGAAGCCTTGGAAGCCTCGACAATCTTTGCAAGAAGCTCCATCCGGTCGACGGAGTCGATGCGATCAGCGGCAACCATCGCTCTCCGGAGTTTGTTGCTCTGCAGCGGGCCGATCAGCTCCCATTGAACCTTCGACTCCGGTCGGAGCTGAGTGAGGGCGACTCGCTTCTCTTCAAGCTCCTGCACTCGGTTTTCACCAAAGCTGCGCTGCCCCGCATCGAACGCCTCTGCGACGCGTTCAGCCGATACCCCTTTGCTCACCGCAAGCAAGGAGCAGCTTTCAGGGGGTCGACCTACGCGTTTCTCCGCGGCGCGCATTTGGGCACGAAGAGCTGCGAGCTGCTCAGCGATGGTAGGCATTGAGGACTACGAACGTCGGCGGAGGAAGGCGGGGATCTCCAGCTCATCACTCGGGACAGGCGAGGGCGTAATCCCTCCATCGTCCACCTGAGTTGAATCTGTAGACGGTTGTGCTACCGCGGGGTGTGTCACTGGCGTCCAGCTTGGTGTCGGCACTGGTTGAGCTACTGGCGTGGCGCCCACACCTGGCGCTCCCACAGTGGATGCGTTGCTTGATTCAGCGGCCGCACTCCAGCGTGGGCTCGGCTCTTCCCCACGTCCGAACGGATACTCCGATCGCTGCGCTGCAGCAGCGGTCGATTGGCTACGAGCGTTACCCGCAAATCCGGTCGCAATGACCGTGATCTGCACTTCGTCAGCCAGCGTCTCGTCAAGCGACGTCCCGAAGATGATGTTCGCCTCAGGGTCCGCGCGCTCTGTGATGTGGTTGATTGCCTCGTTCACTTCGTGCAACGTCACGGTTGACGATGCCGCCACGTTCACAAGGACACCGGTTGCGCCGAGGATATCGAGCTCCAGGAGCGGCGAGGCAATCGCAAGTTCAGCGGCGGCTCGTGCTCGATTCTCGCCGCTCGCTCGTCCGATCCCCATCAGTGCCGACCCAGCCTCCTTCATGATGCTGCGCACATCGGCGAAGTCCAGATTGATGATGCCCGGAACCGTGATCACATCGCTGACGCCTTGAACCGCTTGCCGGAGCACGTCGTCAGCAATCCTGAAGGAATCTTCCATTGAGGTCTGACGGCTGACCACACTGAGAAGTCGTTCATTGGGGATCACGATGAGTGTGTCCACATGCTTGCGCAACTCTTCGGCCGCCGCGTGAGCGACGGCTGCGCGTCGCTTCCCCTCGAAATCAAACGGCTTGGTGACAATCCCGATCGTCAGTGCACCGAGTTCTTTGGCAACTTTTGCAACCACAGGGGCCGCTCCAGATCCCGTACCGCCACCCATACCAGCGGTGACAAAGACGAGATCCGAGCCGTCGAGCGCCTTGCGAAGATTCTCAAGATCTTCGTGGGCCGCGCGCTCGCCAATTGCAGAGTCACCACCGGCGCCGAGGCCGCGAGAGATCGCATCGCCAATCCGAATGCGTGTGGGGGCGTGGGACTTCACGAGCGCCTGAGCGTCGGTGTTCACCGCAATGAACTCAACACCGAGAAGTTCTGCGCGGATCATACGGTTCACCGCATTTGAACCAGCGCCGCCGACGCCAACCACGCGGATCAGCGCAAAGTTTTCAGTCTGCGAAGCCATCGGCCGCTCCCTCCGCTTACTGCCGAACGTCAGCCGCGCAACCGGGTCTCCCCCGCCATCACGACCGCCCTCCCGTCGGCTTGCCGAAGCATAGCAGCGTCGGGATGGTTCCAGAGAGGGTTCTCCGCTGCGGCCCCGCTACGGGGTTCCCGTAATGGGGTTTCCGCAACTAACCGCGCAGGCGAGAGAAGAGGCTCTTGATGCCGCCCGTCAGGCGTCCGCCAAGTCCAGCCTGAGGCTCCTCTGTGATGCCAATCTCGCCCATGCTCCGTGCGACCCACGAGAAGAGTCCGAGCGTGGCGGCACTCGATGGCCCCTGGAAGTCGTCGAGGATGCCAAGCAGGTTCCCCTCGGGAGCCGCAACCCGGACTGGTGCCTTCAGGATGTCCCGTGCGAGCGTGGTGATCCCGTCAAGTTGAGAGCCGCCACCCGTGAGGACGACACCAGCGCTCGTTGCCTCCGGTCCGGCAACGGCGATCACGCCGGCGATCAACTCAAACATCTCGCTCATCCGCGACTCGATGATGCGGGCGAGCTCGATGCGCTCGATGCGCCGTCCGCCCGGCTCGTTAGGAACCGTGTACTGCTCACTCACACTTACCGTGCGCAGATCGCACGTGCCGTAGTTGACCTTCAACTCTTCGGCAGCGGCGATGCTCGTCTTAAGGCCGATCGCAACATCTCGTGTCACAAAGGCCGCGCCAATCGGCAAGACGGCGCTGTGCACCACGGCATTGTTGTGGAAGATGGCAATATCACACGTTTCTGCGCCAATATCAACGAGTACGGTTCCGAGCTCCCGCTCCGTGTCGGTGAGCGTCAGCTCAGATGCGGCTAAAGAGGCGGGGACGTAGTCGTCCACGGCGATCCCCGCCGCCTGCACGCACTTCTCGAGGTTCTGGATTGCCGTTGCGCCAGCAGTGATCAGATGAGCCCGCGCCTCAAGTCGGAAGGCGACCATGCCGCGAGGCTGTTGAATCCCCTCTTGTCCATCAACAATGTATGAGGATGGGAGGACGTGCAGCAGCATGCGTGAACCTGGTACCTGGACGGCGCGACAAACTTCAAGGACACGGTCGACGTCGTCATCGCGGATCTCTCGATCTGGGTTTGAAACTGCAACCTGTCCACTGGAGTTCTGTCCCTCCACATGGCTACCCGATACGGAGATGGTCGCGTGTTCAATGTGGTAGCCGGAGAGTCGCTCTGCAGCATCCACCGCCGCCTTGATTGCGGCTCCAGTCTTCTCGATGTCTGTGACGACGCCCTTCCGCATGCCCGTGTTGACCGCAGTCCCCTTGCCCACCACCGTGATGGAACCGCCGTCCCCTCCAATATGGGCAATGCCGCAGCTGACCTTAGAGGTGCCGATGTCGATGACGGCAATCGTCGCGTAGCGCTCATCCATGCGTCCACCCCCCACTCTCGAAACCCGACCTCGTTGCGGTGATCATAGCGGGGCGCACGAGGGGGTGGCGCTGCGTGATCACGGGAGGGCCGGGCTCGGCGAAGCAGATGGGGAGGGTGGAGGCGGTGGCCGCACTCCTGGATCGGTGAACGTCCCTGCCTGACCATCAGCCAAGATCACCCACCCGATCTCCCGTTCGCGCGTCACCAGGAGGCTTCGCAGGAGGCGAACCTGCGCCGGCACCATCTCAACGGGGCGAATGGTTGCAGAGTACATGCCAAAAACGGCGTTCCAAGTAAAACCTTCCCCCACCCCCTGAAGCAGATATCCGTACTGGGAGTCTCGAACGATCGTAAGGCGAGCAGCGTTGCTCCCAACATCCTCTGGCGTGAGCGACGCCAGTCGAGTGACGATGTCGAGATCGACGGCGCTGATCTCCTCGCCGACACCGACAAATGGGACGCTCGTCTCATCAACAACGAGTGGAAGTAGCGCCGCAGCCGCGGCGCCGCGAGCCGAGAGCAGCGGTGAGTCGACTCTTCCGAGGAGATGGCCCGACCCGCTGATGAGAAGTGTCTCGTCTCCCCGCTGCCAACGCAGCAAGAGCGGAGCTTCACGGATCTCGATGCGAAGTTCCCCTGGGATGCCAATGCGCGCTCGGGCACTCGCAACAAACGGGTGGGCCTCGGCCGCACGCTCCGTTGCATGTAGATCGACCCCAAGAAGACTCTCCCCTGCGCTGATTCCTGCGAGTTCGGAGATCGCCTGCTCATCCAACAACGTAAGCCCCGTGATCTTTACCGAATCAACGACCAGACGACCGCTCGCAGCGAGCGCTGGTGGCGCCACCAAGGCGGTTGCAAGGATGAGCACGACTCCAATCCGACGAAGGAGTGCCGAAGTTTCTGGTCGTAGCCGCCGACGGCGTTCGGCGCGCGGCGTGTTCTGCGCGGAGTCGGCACCACGTCGCTGCAGCACTCTGACACCAGCATCGGCGCCTGCCCTCCGTCGCTGACCACCAAGACCTGGCCGCACCCCAAGTGGAGCCTCACCTGGAGCGAACGGGCGTGCACCACTCATGGTGCGCCGCGTCCGCTTTTCACGGTCGCTCATCGTCCGTCCCTCTGTTGCGCAATCGCCGTACGAACAAGGTGGAGTGAGAGGTCGGCAAAGCTCATCCCGTGTGCGGCGAGCAGTGCTGGGAAGAGCGAGATCGGCGTAAATCCAGGGAAGGTGTTGACCTCTGAGATGTACCACGCCCCCTGCTCGGTCCCTGATGCACGCATCAGGAAGTCCATCCGCGCGAGCCCCCGACCACCAAAGGCGCGGAAGAGTTTGATCGCCGCCTGATGAAGCTCCGTCCGAAGAGGTTCGCTCAACTCTGGGCTGACGGTTGTCGTCGACACGCCGCTGGCATACTTTGCGTCGTAGTCATAAAACTCGCGACCTGGAAACACTTCTCCAGGACCGTACGCGCTCACCGAACCGTCAGGCGATTCCAGGAGGGCGATCTCGAGCTCCCGCGGGCGGTTTAAATACGGCTCTAGGAGTGCGCGATCGCCAAACTCCAACGCATGGTCCACGGCGCCTGCCCACTCTTCACGGCTCCGCGCAATGCGCATTCCGATGGAGGACCCGTGGGCAGCGGGCTTACACATCAGCGCGCCCGCATCACTCTCGCGAACGGCAAATTCCGTGATCGCTTCAAGCGTCGCCTCTCGGGCGCTCGCCCACTCCCGCGCCGTAATCACCAGATGCGGCAGCGTGGGCACGTGTAGCGAGCGAGCAAGCTGCTTGAACGCATCCTTCTCCATGCCGAGACGAGCGGCAGCCGGCGCGGCGCCAACGAAGGCGACACCGGCGGCGGCCAGCGCCTCTTGCACCACCCCAGACTCATCTCCCGGGCCGTGAAGCGCCGGAATGAATACGGCGCTCGGCCGATCGTGGAGCACCTCTGCAAGAAGTTCACGGAGTGGACGGAAGTTCACGTCGGCGAATGCGGCGACACCACGTGCGCTTGTGTACTCGTGGGGCGGACGTGCGCCACGCAGGTGCCCTTCTGGGAGCAGTGCAGCAACGCCTTCACGCGTGATCAGAAGTTGATCAACCGCGAGACCCCGCTCCATAAGTGCGGCGGCAATCGCACTCCCAGACACCACCGAGATCTCCGCTTCTGCGCTCAGTCCGCCGTAGATCGTCACGACGTTCGGAAGATGTGCGCCGCCGCTCATGTCGGATCCTCATCGATGAATTGAATCTCTGACGTCAGGGTGACGCCAGACGTTTCACGCACTTCGCGGATACAGAGGTCGTGGAGCTCGCGAATGTCAGCCGCGGTGGCACCACCTCGATTGAGAATCCAATTCGCATGCAAAGTGGAAACCTCGGCGCCGCCGATAGCACGCCCCTTCAGGCCAGCCGCCTCAATCAGGGCCCCTGCGCTGCGACCCTCCGGTGGGTTCCTGAAGACACTCCCCGCGCTTGGGATACCGAGCGGCTGATGTTCACGTCGCCAGCGACGAATCTCCTCAAGCTGCGCCTTGATCTCCGCCGGGTCACCAGCTCTGAGGAGCACGGTAGCGCCGAGGATCACCTCTCCCCTTCCGATCGCCTCCTTGAATCTCGAATGTCGATATGACAGGTTGAGCGCATCAGGGGTGAGTTCCACTTCACTACCGTCTGGCCGCATGACCAACACCCGCTGAACGATCTGCGACATTTCTCCGCCATGTGCCCCAGCATTTGCCCAGACGGCGCCCCCTAGATTCCCAGGGATTGCGAGTGTGAACTCGGCGCCAGTGAGACTAGCCTCGGCGGCGAGCGTGGATAGTTTTGCCATTGAGAGACCCGAGTCGGCACTAATCGTTCCCGAGGCCGCATCAACCGTGACATCGGCGCTGCGGTTTAGCAGGGTGATTCCACGGGTTCCCGCATCGCTGATCACCACATTGCTACCGCGACCGAGAATTCTCAGAGGCCAGCCCTTGCTCCGCGCAAGGCGAACCACGCCTCGCAGGGTGAAGCGATCGCGGACCGTGACCAGGAGGTCAGCGGGCCCGCCGACACGCATTGTTGTGTGCTCTGCAAGGAGCGCATCGCGTTCCGCGCGTAACCCAAGTCTTCGCTCGAGCTCGCGTGCCGCCTCATCGCGCGCCTCCCAGGTTGCTGCCATCATCCGCGCCTCGCGAGTCGAAGCAGGATCTCCGCAATATTCTGTGCAGCCTCTGGTTGGGCAAGCGACGCGGCCGCCGCTCCGACTCGCTGCCGCACTGAAGCAGAAGCGAGCTGGGCAACTTCTCTCTGCAGTAACTCCGGGGTGAGCGCTCCATCATCTACGACGATCGCCCCGCCAACAGCGGCAAGCTCCCGGGCATTTGCGCGTTGATGCCCGCCCGCGTACGGATACGGCACGATGATAGAGGGGAGACCGAGCGCCGCCGCCTCCGCAAGTGTCGACGCGCCAGCGCGACCGAGGAGCAGATCTGCCGAAACGAGTGCATCCTCCATCGCGCCGCCCTGAAGGAAGGGGACGGGCAGATAACGCGTTCGCAGCGCATCAGGAAGCGCGGCGCGCATCGCCTCGGCACGATCGAGTCCGTCAGCTGCCACATGCAGCACCTGCCAACCGCGCAGCAACTCCGGAAGAGATCCTGCAAGGGCGCTCTCAAATCGCATCACACGCTGTGAGCCTCCAAAGACAAGCAGCAGTGGAGCATCTGGAAGTAGGCCGAGGCGAGCGCGAGCCGCGTTTCGGTCGCGCCCCTCGAAACTACGGACTGGTGTGCCGGTCACAAACGTATCTGGACGGTTCCACGGCGAGCGCGCTGCGGTGGACGTCCACGCCACAGCACGCGCAGAGGCGAGTGGCGCGACCAAGCGATTGCTCCTCCCCGCCTGCACGTTTCCCTCCCAGATCAGGCTCGGTGTTCGTGTCACAGCCGCTGCAATCAGCGCAGGGATCGCGATGTAACCGCCCGTTGAGAAGAGCACATCGGGTCGAACTCGCCGCAGGTAGCGGATCGCTTGTGGAATTGAGCGAGCGAGTGCAACGGCATCGCGCAGACTCGCGAGGAGACCGCCCGCGCTGACTCGCAGGCTCGGTGCTGCGAGCAGCGACAACGGATAGCCCTCGAGGGGGAGGAGGTCGCGCTCAATCCCGCGCTGGCCGCCGAGCCAGTGGATTTCAGCGTCTGGTCGTTGACGTTGGAGCGTACGAGCTACGGCGAACCCCGGAAAGAGGTGCCCCCCCGTACCGCCGCCCGCGATCACCACGCGCATTGGTCCCTCCGATCTCTTGAGCCCCCATCGTCTCACGCGAGACCGAGAGGAGCAGTCCAATGGCACACATCAAGACGAAGAGTGACGAACCGCCCTGCGAGAGCAGCGGGAGCGGAATCCCTGTCACGGGTAGGATCGCGAGCACGACACCAATGTTCAAGAACGCCTGACCACAGATCCAGACCACAATCCCTGTTGCCAGGAGCGCCCCGAACGTGTCCGGCGCTCGTCGCGCCACGCGTAGCCCGCGAATGGCGATCACAACAAAGGCGCCGATGACGACCGCTGCGCCGATGAAGCCAAACTCTTCGCCGACGACCGCAAAGATGTAGTCATTCCACGCGTATGGAATGATCACGCCGCCCGGCTGTTGTGACGTCCCGATCCCCGTGCCGAACACTCCGCCAGCGGCAATGGCGATCAGTCCCTGCAGCGTCTGATACGAACCCCCAGTCGGATCGCTGAATGGATCCAACCAATTGGTGAGTCGCGCCGCTTGGTAACTACGATTCGAGATCCCAATCACGCTAACCGCAACCGCCATCAGCGCCGTGCCGAAGACCCAACGTAACGGCGCCCCTGCTGTGAAGAAGAGGGCAAAGCCGATCCCAGCAACCACAGTTGCCGTCCCGAGATCTGGCGCTTCAAGGACGAGGAGGAATGTTCCGCCGATCGCGAGCAGGGCTGGGTAGAGCGTCTCCCGCTGCGCGATGAGGTGGCCACGATTCGCAAAGAAGTGGGCGAGGAAGAGGATGAGCGCGAGCTTCCCAAGCTCCGCGGCATGGATGCTGATCGGGCCGACTGAGAGTGATCTTCGCAATCCCTGCTCCGTTGGCACGCCTGGAATCAGCACCACGATGAGCAGCGCAATTGAGGCAACGAAGATTGGAGTTGCGAGTGGTCGCCACCGCCGGTAGTCAGTGCTAGAGAGGATCGTCAGGGCCCCAATCCCCATCCCAGCGAACAGCATCTGACGCACCCCCATGCTGTACGCATCATCGGTACTAATCAAAGAGTTCAGTGCCGATGATGAGAAGACCATGAGAACACCAAGCCCAATGAGGAGCAGCGCCGGAAGAAGGATCCACTGATCCTCAGGTGGTCGCTTCACCTGCAAGATCGAAGCGACAGCCCGACGTGGCGAGAAGCTTCGGCGATGCTTCGATGCGAGGCGTGCGCCGCCCACCGGTGTACCGGCGACCCGGCGGACGATGCGACTCATCGTCGCACCGTCGCGGGGAGTGCGTGCACCGCCTCGCGGAACGCCTCGCCTCGCGCGCCGAACGGATTGTTGAACATGTCAAACGAAGATCCGATCGGACTGAGGAGCACGGTGGCGCGCGCCTCGCTCTCGTGCAGCGCTGGGAGAGTGCCAACGCTGGCGCTGGAGAGCACCTTGCGTGCAAGCGCCCCTCCGCGCACGACCGCATCGGGAATGCTTGACGCGCGGTCGATCTCGGTCAGGCCAGCCGCTCGGAAGAGCCCCTCAAGCTCATCTGCGAGCTCGCCGAAGAGCACGGCTCCGCTGCACTGTCGCGCAACTATCGGTGCAAGTTCGCGAAGGTCGAGACCCTTACTGCGGCCACCAGCAAGCAGAATCAACGGCTTGCGAAAGCTTGAGACGGCAGCGGCAACCGCATCGGGTTGAGTCGCCTGCGCATCATTCACGTAGCGAATCCCATCAAGGACCGCGATCGTTTCGAGACGGTGTGGAACTCCTCGGAAGGCAGCAACAGCCGTGCGAATGGCGTCAGGTGCGATCCCGGCAACGAGGCCCACACTCACGGCCGCGAGCACGTTGCTGATGCTGTGATCGCCAGGTAGTGCAATCTCGTCCAGAGGGAGGATCCGCCCGCCAGGTCCTGTGGCCGCCGTTCCGCCGCCGCATCGGACTGAACGGGGAACCCCCGCCGCAACGATCCAGCCATCGACCACGCCGACACCTCCGGGGACTGGTCGCTCTCTGCGGTACCCGATCGTGGTGACGCGACCGATCCCAGCCAACGCAGCGGTCACGGGGTCATCGAGATTGACGATGAGAAGTCCCCCGTCAACAACGCGGTCGGCCAAGATGCGCTTCACCTTTCGGTAGCCATCAACCGTACCGTGACGATCCAGGTGATCGACGGTGATGTTGGTGTAGACCGCAACATCAAGGCTGCTGTACAGAGATGGCAGTTGCAGTTCGGAGAGCTCAAGAACGACGCGTGCGTCAGGAGAGAGTTCCATCGCCTTCTCGATGAGAGGCGCCCCATTGTTTCCACCCAGGACCGCGGCGTGCACCGTGTCAGTGGCGAGAATCTGCGCGATCAGGTTGCTCGTCGTGGTTTTCCCTTTCGTCCCCGTGATCCCAACACGCCAACGTCTCCCCAACAGGCGCGCCGTCCACTCGGGCTCACTGATGAGAATCGGACCGCGAGTCGAGGGGTCTGCCGTCAGGCGAATCGCTTGCCCGGCATACTCCTGCAGCGGGCCTGCGACCTGCTTCTTGACCGTCGGAAAGCCGAGCGTCACAGATGGGCTGTGCACGACGAGGTCTGCCGTTGCGAGTAACGGGGTGAGATCCTCCGCTGCGCCGAAAGCGAGCGCGACACTTCCGTCCCTAAATCGCTCAACTGCCGCGGTGAGCGTGCTCGCTTCCGCACTGTCGTGGAGCGTGACGCGTGCTCCATATTGTGCAGCGAATGAGGCGACCGCCTGCCCTGTGCGTCCGGCGCCGAGAACGACCACATTCGCATTGCGAAGGCTTCCGTTGGCAACTGCGCCAGGTTCGAGATCAGCAAGGGAGAGTGCAGTCCCCACCACTACGCCCCTACGCCGCGTGTAGCGAGGAACGTGACGATGCCGAGAATCCCACCGATCGCGCCGATCACCCAGAAGCGGAAGGTGATCTGTGTCTCTGCCCAGCCGAGACGCTCAAAGTGATGATGGATTGGTGTGAAGAGGAAGATGCGGCGCCCGGTGAGCTTCATGCTCGCAACCTGCAAGATCACCGAACCCGTCTCCACCACGAAGATGATCCCGATGAGCGGAAGGAGGAGGATGTGTCCGGTGACCAACCCGGTCACTGCGAGTGCCGCTCCGAACCCAAGAGCTCCCGAGTCACCAATGATCACGCTCGCCGGATGGATGTTGAACCAGAGGAAACCGATGAGTGCCCCTGCGACGAGCGCGCAAAGGATCGCAACGTTCAGTTGACCAGGGGCGTTCAAGAGTGCAATCACCATGTAACTGATCCAGGCGAAGACCATGGTGCCACCGGAGAGGCCATCAAGCCCGTCCGTCAGGTTCACACCGTTGCTCGTGGAGACGATCGCAACGATCGCCACGGCAATCCATAGTGCTGGAGCAATCGGCACCTCGCCAACGAAGGGGACGACCAGCGAGGCGAATGCGAAGTGCTGTTGAATGTAGATCGCGGAGATCACGGAGACACCGATCTGCCAGAGCAGCTTCTGTCGCGCTGAGATTCCGATCCCCGTCCGCGCATTGAGCCAGTCATCGAAGGCGCCGACAAGCGAGACGCCGAGCAGGGCGAGCAGGATCGCGTATGTGGATGCATCTACTGCGTCGAGAAGGAGGGCGAGTGAGATCACCACACCGACAAGCAGGAGTCCGCCCATGGTGGGGGTCCCCTCTTTCACGATGTGCCAATCTGGCCCGAACTCTCGGCGGACGCGTTTTCCG
>JBEDBF010000004.1:0-33080 GCA_041177405.1 Chloroflexota bacterium
TGACGAAATCCGAGGTGACGTCAACAAACTCTCCCTTGCGCCCAAACAGCTGCAAGAATGTTGGGCCGACAACCGCCGAGCCATCAATACTGTGACAAGAACCACACGCATTCAGCTTGACGAGCGCCTCACCCTGTGCAGGCGACTCAATTTTGATCACGATGGGGGCTTCGATCGTGCCACCCGCCAGCGTGATCTGGATACCACTCCCCCAGTACGCACCGATCAGTGCGGTCATGCGATCACCATCGGCGCCGGCGAGTGGCGACTCCCCCGCGAGCGGCTCAACGGTAAGGCCGGCGGCTCGCGCCTCGGGACCAAGATGTGCTGCAACGCCGCGCGCAGAGATGCTGATCAGTGCTGCGGCTCCATCAGGGAGTTCGCTCGCTGGGAGCTCGTCAATGCTCGAGGGCGGAGTAAGCAACCTGGACGCTTCAATGTCTGCGCTTCGAAGGTCAACGTAGCCTGTGAAGAGCAGATTTGACTCTGTCGGAAGCGAATGAAATGCGGCGTGCGCCGCTTCACGAGCCTCGCCGCCTCCAAGGACACCTACAAGTCGCGAGACCTCTGTATCTGTTGCCCAACCAAGTGGGAGATCGGCGAGCCCGCGCCGGGCGGGCGTAGCGGCACTCACCCGAGCGCCCCCTCCATCTCCAAGCGGATCAGGCGATTGAACTCAAGCGCATACTCCATTGGGAGCTCCTTGGTGAAGACCTCGAGGAAGCCCTGGACGATCAGATTCGTTGCCTCGTTCTCGGTCATGCCGCGGCTCATCAGATAGAAGATCTGGTCGTCGGAGACGCGGCCCACGGTGGCCTCGTGACTCATGGAGGTGTCATCCTCTTGGATATCAATGTACGGATACGTCTCGGAGCGACTCCCCTCGTCAAGGATAAGCGCGTCACAACGGACGCTGGTGGTGACGCCCGTAGCACCTGGGGCCACCTTGACGGTACCTCGATACGTTGAAACCCCACCATCCTTGCTCACAGATTTTCCTACGATGCGACTCGTGGTGTTCGGTGCAAGGTGGACCGCCTTGGCGCCTGTGTCCTGATGTTGGCCCTTTGAGGCGACGGCGACCGAGACGATCTCTGCGTGTGCCTTCTCCCCGAGGAGGTAGATCCCTGGATACTTCATCGTGAGCTGTGCGCCGGTGTTGGCGTCAATCCACTCCACCGTTGCACCAGCATGCGCATGCGCGCGCTTGGTGACCAGGTTGTAGACGTCGTTCGACCAGTTCTGGATCGTGGTGTAGCGCACCTTTGCGCCAGGAAGCGCGATAACCTCAACGACCGCAACGTGAAGCGAGTCGGTCGCCCAGTTCGGCGCGGTGCAGCCCTCGATGTAGTGGAGGCTCGCACCCTCATCTACGACAATGAGCGTGCGCTCAAACTGTCCGGTGTTCTGACCGTTGATGCGGAAGTAGGCCTGCAGTGGGAGTGGTACATCCACGCCCTTTGGCACGTAGACAAATGAGCCCCCAGACCAGACGGCGGAGTTCAGCGCGGCGAATTTGTTGTCTTCTGCGGGGACCACCGTGCCGAAGTACTTCTTGAAGATCTCTGGGTACTCCTTCATCCCTTGGTCGGTCCCCATGAAGACCACGCCGAGCTTCTGCAGATCTTCGCGAACGGAGTGGTAGACCACCTCGGAGTCGTACTGCGCACCTACGCCAGAGAGGAACTTTCGCTCCGCCTCGGGGATGCCGAGTCGCTCAAAGGTCTTCTTGATCTGATCGGGCACGTCATCCCACGACTTCTCTTCGCGCTCGGATGGCTTCCGGTAGTACACAATCTTGGAGAAATCGAGTTTGGTGAGGTCGCCACCCCAGTGCGGCATGGCGCGCGCTTCAAAGTGCTTATAGGCGCGAAGGCGGTACTCGAGCATCCATGAAGGTTCGTCTTTGGTTTCGGAGATCTCGCGGACGGTCGCCTCTGTGAGGCCCGCCTTCGTCTCGCGAAGGTAGGTGATGTCGTCGTGAAAGGCGTACTGCTCCCGTTCGTCTTGAACGTTCGGCTTGACGACTGTCATGACGCCTCCTTCGAGCTCACCGCGGACCCGAGCACGAGATCAAAATCGTGTTCGGGAATCCCCCCTGATCGTATCAGGAACGGGCGGGAGCCGAACCTTTGCGCGAGAGTGATGACTTCAACCCGTCAACCAGGCTGTAGACCACTGGCACGACGAGCAGCGTCAGCAGCGTCGAGGAGAGAAGGCCGCCGATGACGACCGTTCCGAGCTCCGCGGCAATGATCGAACCCTCGCTCGGCCCTGCAGCAAGCGGGGTGAGGGCGAGGATGGTTGCAACCGCCGTCATGAGGATCGGACGAACGCGCGTCGCGCCAGCACGGAGGAGCGCCTCCTTCGTCGGCACCCCTTCGTGTCGCAGTTGCTCCACACGATCGAGCAACACAATGGCATTGGTGACCACGATGCCGATCAGCATCAGGAATCCGATCAGCGCAGAGATACCGATCGGTCGATCCGTGATCAGAAGCGCCGGGAAGGCGCCGATCACCGCCAGCGGCAGGCTGAACATGATGACGAGCGGATCAACGAGTGAGTTGAAGACAAGCACCATCGTCAGGTAGACGAGCAGGATCGCCACCGCCATCGCGGTGAAGAGTCCGCTGAATGACTCGTTCTGCTGTTCGGTGACGCCGGCGAGCCGCACGTTGACGCGATCAAGCGATCCGCCCGCCTGGAGCTTCTCCACCGCACTCTTCACTTCGGCATTTACGGCACCCGTGTCGGCCACGGCGATCTCACCTGAGACGTTTGCCGCGAGCGACTGGTCGATACGTGTGATGCTCGATGTCACGGAGATCTCTTCCACCGTGGCGATCGCGGCGAGCGGCACCTTGGTGACACTCCCTACCTGATACGCACGCAGCGCATCAAGATTCGTCATCAGCGAACTGTCGATTTTCATGGAGAGGCTGACCTTTTCTCCGTCCACTGAGATCTGACCGAGCGGCGCGCCAACCAGAAGGTTGCGCAGCTCCCCCGCTACCTGTGCGGCAGAGAGCCCAGCGGCGGCGGCTCGAGACGGATCAACGGTGATCTCAACCTGACGACCCGCCTTGACGAGATCGCTCTTTACGTTTGCAAGATTGTTGTTCTTTGAAAGCGTGTCCACAAGCACATCGGAGGCTGACTCAACATCAGAGGCACGCTCGCCAGTGATGATGATGGAGATCGCGTTCGATCCCGCCGCAAAGCCAACCTCTTCCACGGTGACGGTCCAGCCGTCGGTTCCCACCGGGCTGAGGGTGTCATTGAGACGATCCTTCGCAACGGCAAGATCTGTCGACGAGTCAAGGATCACCGTCATGCGGGCCGCGTTCGGAGCACGGCCGGTGATGGCGGCGGTGAGCGTCTGGCTCCCCGTTGCACTTTCACCTGGGATCGAGGTGGTCACAAGTTCAACCTCTGCGTCACGGTCAAGGAGTGCGTAGGCCTGACGACTGCGATCGAGGACGCGCTCCGTTGAGGTGCCGAGAGGCGGGTTCACCGTCACGGTGAGGACCTTCTCGCTTCCGCTATTCAGGAATTGCGTTGGGATCTGCGAGACGAGTGAGAACGCTCCCACAAAGAGCGCCGCGGAGATTGCGAGCGTCGCAAACTTCGTGATGCGACCGCGCAGGGCGAGACCAAGGAAAGGAAGGTAGATTCGGCCCCAGATCGAGATCTCCTCGCGCTCCCCCTTCACCTCATACGGGATCTTTGCGGTGTCGCCCTTCACCTTCACAAGGAAGTAGGCGAGCACTGGGATGACGGTGAGCGCAACGATGAGCGATGCGAGGAGCGCATACGTCACGGTCAGCGCAAACGGCAGGAAGAACTGGCTGATCAGGCCACCGACCACACCGAGTGGGAGGAAGACGGCGATCGTGGTGATGGTGGAGCTTGTGATCGCCGAAGCGACCTCGCGCGTTCCGCTGAGCACCGCCTCGCCGATCGGCTCCCCTTGGCTGCGGTGTCGGTAGATGTTTTCGAGCACCACAATCGAGTCGTCGACCACACGGCCAACGGCAACGGCGAGGCCACCGAGGGTCATGATGTTGATCGTGATCCCCGTGGTTGCCATCAGGATAATGGCGGCGAGGACGCTCAACGGAATGCTCACCGCCGCAACAACGGTGGAGCGAAGGTTGAGCAAGAAGACAAAGATCACGACCACGGCAAAGAATGCGCCGAGGCCGCCCTCCTTTAGGAGCGCGTCAATCGACTCCAAGATGAAGATGGACGAGTCGGTGACAATGGAGCGCTCCACAACTTGCGAATGCTTGGCAACGAACTCGTCGATCGCGGCAATCGAATCCTCTGCGGTCGTTACGGTATTCGCCTCGGCCGACTTGCTGACACTGAGTGAAAGGCCTGGTTCACCATTCGTCTCAGACCAACCCGTGGTTCGGACTTCGGCAAGCGAGACGGTGGCAACTTGTCCAAGGAGAACAGGTACGGGTTGCCCCGTTGCGTCCACTGATCCACCAACCACCAACTGCTGCAACTGCTCAATCGACGTGAATCGGCCAGTCGCCGAGACTGGGACCAGGGCGCCGTCCACTGGAAGCTGGCCCGCTGGGAAGGTGAGGTTGTTTCCCTGGATGATCCCCTGCACCTGAGCGACGCTGATGCGCGCCGCGGCGAGCTTCGCCGCGTCCATCATGATGATCGCCTGTTGCTCGCTGCCGCCGGAGAGGTCCGCGGAAGAGACGCCTGCAACTCCCCGTAGAGATGGCATGAGCTCAGCCTCCGCGAGCTCAGCGAGCTCGGTCAGCGTCGTGTCGCCCTTCGGCGAGAGCGTGGCGATCACCACCGCCGCGGAGTTGATGTTGAAGTTGCGCACAACAGGGCTGACGCCATCGGGGAGATTCGCACTATTGATCCCCGCCTCAACGAGTCGGAGAATCTCCTTGACATCGCTCCCGTACGCGAACTCTGCACTCACAAAGCCAAGTCCGGTGGTGGAGACGGAGCGAAGCGACTCAACGCCGGGGACGGCGGCGACCGCCGCCTCGATCGGAGCCGCAACCTGCTCGGCGACGTCAGCGGTGCCAGCACCGGGATACGGTGCGATCACGGTCACGATGGGGAAGTCGATGTTTGGAAGGAGTTCCTGCTTCAGGCTCCCCCAGCTCGCCACACCGCCCCCAAAGACCGCAAGGGCGATCAGGATGGTGACACTTCGTCGTGCAACGGCGAGCTTTGTGAGGAAGAACACAGAGACCTCCAGTAATTGTGTGCGGCTGCGGGGTTCCGGCGCCGTCCCCATTAGTATTGCGGATGCCTGCCGAATGCGCAGCGGGTGATGAGTTTGATTAAGGAGCGTAAACATGACGACGCGAACCGCTTCGGCAACTTGGAACGGCACCCTTCTCGAGGGGTCGGGCACGATCACCACGGTGGAGAGTGGTGCATTCGGCGGACTTCCCGTCAGCTGGCCACGACGATCCGAGAGTCACGAAGGCGTCACCTCTCCAGAGGAGTTGCTAGCTGCGGCACACGCCTCCTGCTTCGCTATGGCGCTCTCGGGAGGTCTCGCGCGCAACAACACCCCTGCAGAGCGGTTGGATGTTTCGGCAACAGGTTGAAGGGAGTTGTCCCAGGATTAGACGCTGCGAAGTTCAGCGAGCTTGCTGAGGCGGCGAAGGGTGGTTGCCCTATCTCATCGGCACTCGCAGGAAACGTTGCAATCTCGCTGGAGATTGCGGGCTAGGCGTCGCGGACTTGCTGCATCCGTGCGGCGTCAGCCCTGCTCGCGAACGGCACGAATCGCGTCGGCCGTCCCGCGCGCAATGCGATCGATATCCGTGTCGCCAATCACAAAGGGTGGGCCAATCACCAACTGATCGCCGTCGGTTCCATTGGCCTGACCGGTTGCGCTATAGAGGAGTAGGCCATCGCTTCCGCTCCCCTTTGCGGCGGCAAGCACCCGCTCGGTGACGCGTGCGGCGCGAGCGTGCGGCAGCTTGCTCGTCGCGTCGGCAACAAGTTCAACGCCGATCAGCAGTCCCCGCCCGCGAATCTCACCGACCCACGGTTCGCCTGCAAGCGCCGAATCGAGCGCGGCGCGAAGTTGCAGACCGCGTGCGGCTGAAGCCTCTACTAGTTGCTCCTCACGGAGGATCTTCAACACGGCACGAGCAACCGCGGCACCAGGAATGGAGTGACTGTACGTGAAGCCGTGCACAAAGCCCGAGGAGATCAGTGGCTCTGCAACGCGCGCCGAAACTGCGACGAAGCCGAACGGCCAGTATCCGCTCGTCGCCCCTTTCGCGGCAAGCAGGAGGTCAGGGTGCAGCCCCCAGTGATTGACGCCAAACCAGGTCCCCGTACGACCGAAACCCGTCATCACCTCATCGGCAACCAAAAGCACGTTGTTCCGCGAGCACCAGTCGGCCACGAGTGGCCAGTAGTCATCCGGCGGCACTGCGCCCGCAAGCGTCGCGCCAGCGATCGGCTCTGCGACAAACGCGGCAATACGACCAGGTCCAACGCGACCGAGAAGCGCATCAAGCTCTGCGACCGCCTCTGCGCCACTACCTATGGCGCTCGCTCCGTCGAGTCCGGCGCGATACGGATACGCCGCTGAGACATGTTCGAATCGTCCGAGCCACGGCTCATACGGCGCGCGCAGTCCGCGTCTACCTGACAGATCAAGTGCGCCTAACGTATTCCCGTGATAACTCCCCCAGCGGCTCACCACAATCGTGCGCTCTGGCTCTCCCTGCGCCAACCAGTAGGCGCGCACCATCTTGAGTGCGGTCTCGGCCGCCTCTGAACCTCCTGAGACGGGGTAGAGCGACGCACCATCCATTGGAAGGAGCGGACCGATCTCTTCAGCCCACGATTCGAGTGCATCCGCGGTGAACGCGCTCCCATGTGCATACGCAATCGCCGCCGCCTGATCTGCCGCCGCCTTCGCAACGTCGGCGCGCCCGTGTCCGATCCCAACAACGATCGCACCTCCCGCCGCATCGAGATAGCGACGTCCGGTCGCATCGGTAATCCAGGCGCCGCTTCCGCGAGCAGCGCGCGGGAGTGCTGCACCCCCGCGGCTAAAGATGTTCGCGTTAGACATGCACACCCCTACACATATGCGCCGCTCGGATCCAACTCTTCGCGAATGAGTCGCAACTCCTCAGCGGTTGGCGCTGGGGTTTCAGGAACGTTCGCTGGCACCTTAAGCTCCCAGCCAATGGTGGACTTCACCTCGTCAAGCGTTGCGCCCGGGTGGATGCTGCGCAACTCCATCTCACCATCACTGTTGAATCCGTAGACGGCAAGGTCGGTCACAACAACGGAAGGGCCGTTGCCGCCCCAGCCCTGCTCCTTGCGCAACGTTGCCGATGCGGCGGCACCGCCGAGATGTCCCGGTGAGGTGCGAAAGTCAAGCCTCCCCACAAAGCTCCGCGTGCTCTGGCGCATGATCACCATGATCTCTTTTGCATTGATCGCAATCTCGCATGCGCCGCCCGACCCTGGGAGGCGCGTCTTTGGTGTGGTGTAGTCGCCGATTACCGTTGTGTTCAAGTTGCCGTACTTATCGATCTGCGCGCCACCAAGGAAGCCAACATCGATACGGCCACCCTGGAGATAGAGGCCGAAGAGATCGTGCATTGAGACGGTTGCGGTGGAACCGGTGACAATGGTTGGATCGCCAATCGAGAGCGGTAGGCGCGCAGGGTTTGCACCAAAGACCCCCGCCTCGTAGACGAGCTCCATCTGAGGCGCGACCGTGCGCTTCGCGAGGTTCACGGCAATGTTCGGCAGCCCCACGCCCACGAAGCAGACGCGCTTCCCCTTTAGCGCGCGCGCCGCCGCCACAACCATCAACTCGTTGCGGCTAGCTGCCCTCTGCGCACTCATCTCCGCACTCACCGGTAGTCACCGTAATCAACGACACCTGACGGCGCGCTCGTTGGGGTGAGTCTCTTGAAATACGTTTCTCCAAACTTTGCAACGTACGCGGCGCGATCGGGAAGGTCGTAGACCCACTCCTTCAGCCAGGCCTCGGTGGCAACGGCGTCGCGGCTGATCGTGTCCCACTCGCGATAGAAGGCGTTGTCGCGATCGTATGCACCCTGCACATATGAGGGGTGCGCGCCGTACGGCTCGTGCACCACCGCATCCACGATGAGCCCCGGAGCAATGGTGCGGTTCGGGTCAGCGCGTACCACGCTGGCTGGGACGATCTCTTCCACCACGGCGATCACACGCTTCGCGGCAAAGGCAGCCTCCTTCTGGCATCCGAGGAGCCCCCACATCTGCACGTTCCCCTCTGCATCGGCGCGCTGCGCGTGAATGATGGCAACGTCGGGATTCAGTGGCGGCACCGCCCAAATCTTCCCGTCACCGTACGGACTCTCCACCTGCCGAATCAGCGGATTCACCTGCGGTAGGTCGCTCTCCGAATAGGAGCGGAGTGGATAGAACGGAAGCCGGTGCGCACCCGCGACGTAGCGACCGACCATCCCGTGGTGGCTGTACTCCTCAATCTCAAGGAGCGACTCGCCCGCAGCGAGTGCGGCGGGCTCCGTTCGACGACGAATTGCGTGGAGCGACCCAACGCCAGGGTTTCCGAGCCAGCTGAAGATCAACTTCTTGGCGCATCCCGCCGCAACCATCTGGTCGTAGATGAGATCAGGTGTCATGCGGGCGAGCGTCAGGTTGCGACGCTTCTGGCGGATGATCTCGTGTCCCGCAGCGAACGAGATGCAGTGGGTGAATCCTTCGATTGCAACCGTATCGCCGTCGTGGACGTGCGCGGCGATCGCGTCGCGCATGCTGCGGAGCTTGGATCCGGTCGCTCCGGACACGCCGCGCTCCGCGGTGGGGCTAGCGCCGCGCGGCGACGGCCGCTGCAGCCTCGGCGAAGATGCGCACTGCGGTTGAGATCTCTTCGGCGTTCACCACCAGTGGTGGGCTCATGCGCACGCCACGGTCTCCGCACGTTAAGACGAGAAGTCCGCGTTTGAACGCCTCAACCTCAACATCTGCCGCCGCGTCTGCGTCCACGAAGTCCACACCGATCATCAGACCAATGCCACGGATATCGGTGACGATGCTGCTCCCCTTGAGGGCAGCCGTAAGCCCGTCAACCGCCTCTTTGCCGCGCGCCACCGCGTTTTCCATCAACTTCTCATCGCGGATCACTTCAAGGGTAGCGATCGCGGCGGCGGCGGCGACAGGATTCCCGCCGAACGTCGAGCCGTGCGAGCCTGGCTTCCAACGCATCCAGTGCTCCTTCGCAATCACCGCACCGATCGGCATGCCGGAGCCGAGCCCCTTCGCCGTGGCAACGATGTCTGGCTCGATGCCGAAGTGTTCGATCGCCCACATCTTGCCGGTGCGACCAACGCCCGACTGAACTTCGTCAACGACGATCGCGATGCAGTACTTGTCAGCGATCTGCTTGAGGCGCGGGAAGAAGTCCTTATCTGGGACCACATAACCGCCCTCGCCCTGCACGGGCTCAACCACGAACGCAGCGATCTCGTCGCCTGGGATGGTGCGCGCAATGATGCGCTGTTCAAGTTCATCGAGTCCATCACTACCGAACGGAACATGAAGGAAGCCCGGGGCGAGCGGACCAAAGTGAGCGTGGTACTTCGCCTTCGAGTTGGTGAGCGTCAGTGCGCCCAGTGTGCGCCCATGAAAGCCGCCGACGAATCCAACGATCCACTGTCGGCCCGACATGTATCGCGCCAACTTGATCGAGGCCTCAACCGCCTCGGTTCCTGAATTCTGCAGAAGAACCTTCGATGGCCCCTTCCATGGTGCCGACGCGGCGAGTGCACTCGCGAGCTCCTGGTAGCGCTCTTCATAGAAGTCCGATGCGCTGTAGTGAATGAGTCGCTGCGCCTGCTGCACGATCGCGTCGACCACGCGCGGATGGCAGTGGCCCGTGGAGTTCACGGCGATGCCGGCACAGAAGTCGAGGAAGACATTCCCGTCCTGATCCTCAACCCCCATCCCGAATCCGCGCACTGGCGCGAACGGATAGGCGCGCGGAAGGCTGTTCGAGACCACTGCCTGGTCGGCGGCAACCTGGGCGAGCGCCTTCGGGCCCGGCACCTCAGTGACGAGGTGGGGCAGGCTCGCCGGCCACGCCTGTGGCTTCTCGATCACGGTCATTGCAGCCTCCTCTGGATACGAACTATCCGAAGTGTATACGAGGGGGTAGGCCCCTCGTAACCCCTCCCGCGTGCGTAACGCCGCTTCGGGAACCTATCGAACGATCGTCTGGCTCTGCTCTCGCAGGTACTGCGGCACGTAGTAGAGCCCGCCGCCGGACTTCCCTGTGGTCCCCGACTTCTTCCAACCACCGAACGGCTGGACCATTGGCCAGGCACCCGTGGTTGAGCCGGCGCGGCGATTCACGTAGATCACGCCGCCATGAATCGTGTCTAGGAAGGTGCGAATCTCCTTCTCGTCTTCGGTGAAGCAGCCCGCCGTGAGGGCGTATTCGCTCTCGTTCGCACGTGCGATCCCCTCTTCAAACGAGTTCACCTTGGTCACCGCAACAAACGGAACGAAGAGCTCATCTTTGAAGAGTCGATGTGTTGCAGGGAGGCCGCTCACCACCGTCGGTGCTACGTAGAATCCCTTCGCAAGCTCGCCATCGGTCAGTCGACCACCACCAACCTCGATTTTCCCGTCGCGCTTCGCCTCATCGCATGCGGCGAGGAAGGTGTCGACGGAGCGCTGATTGATGATCGGTCCAAGGAAGATGCCGCGAACCGTTGGGTCGCCCACCTTCAGTGCCTTCGTCTTCTCCACAAGGAGTTTCACAAACTCATCGTGCACCGAGGCTTCGACGTAGACGCGGCTATTGGCCGAGCACTTCTGCCCACCGAGCCCGAACGCGGAGCGCACCACGCCCTCTGCCGCCTTCTCAAGATCGGCGTGCTTCGAGACGATCGTTGGGTTCTTCCCGCCCATCTCAACAATGACTGGCTTTGGATAGGTCTTGGCAAACGAGCGGAAGACCTGCATTCCAACTTCGGATGATCCCGTGAAGGTGATCCCCGCAACATCTGGATTCTCCTGAAGCTCGGCGCCGACGCTGTCGCCAGGTCCCATCACCATGTTGAAGACGCCGTCAGGAATTCCCGCATCCTTGATGGCGCGCGCCAGAAGGACCGCGGAGAGTGGTGCGTCAGAAGATGGCTTCAACACCACGGTGTTGCCCGCTACAAGTGCGCCGCCAACCGGACCGCCCATAAGCGCAAACGGGAAGTTGAATGGACTGATCACCGCCCACACGCCGTACGGCTTCAGTACGGTGAGCGTCTCTACCTTGGCATCGCCAAGATTCCCCATTGGGTGTCGATAGCCCTTGTTTCGCTCTACCTCACTCGCATAGATGCGGAAGAAGTCAGCCGTCTCCTCAACGTCGCCGAGCGCCTCCAGGCGATTCTTCCCCACTTCAATAGAGAGAAGCGCTGAGTAAAGGAACTGTCGGTCACTGATCAGCTCTGCCGCGGCACGGATCAACTTGACGCGATCCTCCCAGGGGCGTGAGGACCAGGCGGGGAAGGCGGCTTTCGCCGCTGCGATTGCACTCTTTGCCGTGCTGCGATCACCCTTCGCAAACGTTCCAACCACGGAGCCATCGATTGGTGTGCGCTTCTCAAAGGTTGGGCCATCGGTGAGCCACTGGCCGTTGACGAAGTTTCCGTAGCTCGCCCCAAGGAGGGTGCGCGCTTCAGCGAGTCCCGCCTCATACCCCTTATGGATCTCCTCGTTGGAGTCGGAGAGGGTGGCGTACGTGATCTTCAACTTCTCAGCCATGGATCCATCCTTATCTACTTGTGGCGCAAGAGGCGCGCCGCTCCCCGCGAGTCTACTCCCCCGCTATCGCTCTCGGTGACGACGAACCCTGGGCTGAAGCGCAACGGCGGCAGAGCCCCTGCAGGGAGAGGTGGTCCAGGTCGGCACTGAAACCGGTCGCCGTTGCAATCGCCTTCATGATCGGTGCCGCAGCGTCGGCATCCAACTCCTGCTCCGCTCCGCAGCCCCGACAGTGAAGGTGGCCGTGCTCCAGCGTCTCTTCCAGGTGATACGTCTCGCGACCGTCTGGTCCGTGATGGTGCCGCGCAAGGCCGAGCTCTTCAAGAAGATCGAGCGTGCGGTAGACCGTGGATGGGGTCGCACTCGGATCCTGCTCGCGGACGCGCTCCACCAACTCGGCCCCCGTGGCGTGCCCGTCGGAGGCGGCGAGAACCTCCACGATGATCTGGCGCTGCTCGGTCCACCGCTGTCCACGCTCCTTGAGCGCCGCCTGCAGTCGCTCCGTTAGCCCTGGGGTCGCTTGCTGCTTTGCCATGCGGTGAGGATAGGGGATGCTTATTGCAACATGTTGCGATAGACTCACGACATGCGTCCGACCCTGCACATCCCTGACGGTTTCCTCGCTCCGGAGGTTTCAATCGCGCTCTGGGTGGTGACCGCGGCTGTCATCGCCGTGGCTCTGCGACGGATCTCGACCGATCTCAACAAGGCGCCAGCACGCACGGTGCTGATGGGCATTGCGGGGGCATTCATCTTTGCCGCCCAGATGTTCAACTTCCCGGTTGCCGCCGGAACGAGCGGCCACCTTCTCGGTGGGGTACTTGCTGGGGTGTTACTCGGTCCATGGGCGGGGAGCATTGTGATGGCAACGGTGATTGGGATCCAAGCACTCCTCTTTCAGGATGGCGGCCTCCTCGTCCTTGGGGCGAACATTTTCAACATGGGCGTCATCGGCACGCTCGGCGGGTCTCTCATCGCGCGCGCAACATCCGAAGTGCTCGGCGGAGGCCGGAAGGGCCAGTTTGTTGGCGTCGGTTTTGCAGCGTGGCTCTCGGTGATGGCCGCGGCGGGACTCACCACGCTGCAGCTCGGACTCTCGGGAACCACTGATATAGGAATCGGACTCCCCGCCATGCTAGGGACCCATGCACTGATCGGCGTTGGCGAGGCACTGATCACCATTGGCGCGATTGGATTCATCAGCGCGAGCGCGCCGGACATCTTGAGCGCGCGCGCCTCGACAAAAGGCGCGTCCGCTTCACGTCGAATCGCACTCGGATCGGTCATTGCCGTCATCACTGTGGGTCTTGCCAGCCTCTTTGCGTCGGCGAGTCCAGATGGGCTCGAGCGCGTCGCAGAAGATCTAGGTTTTCTAGACCAAGCGGAAGGGCCAGCGTTCGAACTGTTCAGCGATTACACGATCCCAGGGCTTGACGGCACCGCCTCTACGATCGCTGCTGGTGTTGCTGGCGTCGCTATTGTGGTCATCATCCTTCTTCTACTCGGGAGAATCGCGGCGCGACGCCGCTCGGCGTAGCAGATGATCGCAACCGGTCGCCAAGATGCGCGCGCGGCGATCATCGCCACGCTCCTGGTCGCCCTCGGCGTTGCACTCCTCCCAACGGGAAGCTATCTCGCCAATCTGCTCGTTTGGCTCGCGGTGGCCACCGTTGCTGCACTCAGCGGGATTGCGCCCACGCAGCTCGCGCGACGCGCGCTCGTCGCGCTCCCGTTCGTCGTTGCAGCGCTCCCCCTCCTGTTCACGCGGAGCGACGAGATCATCTGGTCGGGAGCTATCGGTAGCGCAAGCCTCAGCGTCAGCGGCTCGGGGCTGCGGATTATCTTGACGACAGCACTCAAAGCATGGATCTCGGTACAGGTTGCGCTGATCTTGGTCACGCGCTACCCGATTGAAAGCATTGTCAGCTCACTGCGCGCACTGAATCTCCCCGACACAATCGCCACGAGTGCCGGCCTCACTATTCGCTACCTCGACTTACTCCGCAGCGAGGCGACGCGGATGTTGCGCGCACGTTCGTCACGTTCTGCAAGTCCGCTGGGAGAGTCGCGTGAGCGCGCTGGCGGGTCAATCCCGTGGCGAGCGCGAGTCACTGGCAACCTTGCCGGTGCACTCTTCTTGCGTGCATATGCACGCGCTGCACGCGTTGAGGAGGCCGCGACTGCGCGCGGTGCGCGCGGCTCCCTCTCGTTCGGCGGACTGCAGCAGACTGACCCGCGCATCCTCCCAAAGACGATCCTCGCCCTGGTCGCATTTGCCGCAATCGGCGTCGCCGGCGCACTTCTGCCAAGGTTCTGAGATGAGCGCCGCACAGGGTCACAGCCACTCGCACGGCGGCCTCCCCGCTGCACATGCGCATCCGCATGCCCACGAGAGTGAGCCGACCGGTGATGACCACTGGGTGCACCTCGAGCACCTTCACTTCAGGTACCCAGATGGCACCGAAGCGCTCCGCGGCATTGATATGCACATCGCGCGCGGCGAGAAGGTGGCGCTCCTCGGGCCGAACGGTGCAGGGAAGAGCACGCTGATGCTGCACCTCAACGGCATCTACCGACCAACGCATGGAAGTGTTCGTGTTGCAGGGATGAACGTGTCGGATGAAACGATTGGCCGTGTGCGTGCCGAGGTCGGACTCGTCTTCCAGGACCCAGACGATCAACTCTTCTCGCCGACCGTCTGGGAGGACGTCGCCTTCGGTCCAATCCACATGGGGCTTGATGCGAGTGCGGTGCACGACCGTGTGGAAGCTGCACTCGCCGCTGTCGGCGCACTCGACCTTGCCACTCGACCCCCAATGCGACTCTCCATTGGTCAACGAAAGCGCGTCGCGCTCGCCACCGTCCTCTCCATGCAGCCGAGCATCCTTGTCTTTGACGAGCCGTCAGCGGGACTCGACCCTCGCGGTCGTCGGGAACTCATCGAACTGCTCAATACGCTGAGCCAGACGCTCATCGTCAGCACGCACGATCTTGAACTGGCACGCGCCGCCTTCCCGCGCAGCATCGTCATGGGCGGTGGACGCATCGTTGCCGATGCTCCTACCAGTGAGCTCCTCAACAATCAGGCGCTGCTGCTCCAGCACGGACTCGCGTAACGAAGCGGCCTCACTCGGCGGTGCGCGGTCCTTTTGCGGTTCGGGCGGCGCGCAACTCTGCAATGCGATCGCGAAGCAGCGCTTCTGCGCCACTTCCTGAAGGATCGTAGAAACGCTTCTCGCGGATCTCGTCTGGCAGATACTCCTGTGCAAGGTCGAACGGTTCGCCAACCGAGTGTGGTGTCTGATACGTCTTCGCTGCGGCACGCAGGTGCCCTGGGACTGGGAGCTGTCCCGCCACTGCGATCTGTTCGCGTGCGGCGGCGAGCGCCTCGCCAGCGCGCGGTGATTTGGGCGCTGAGGCGAGATACGTCACCGCCTGGGCAAGCGCGTAGTCGCACTCGGGTGATCCGGCAAGTTCCACCACCTGCGCCGCTGCAACCGCGAGCGGGAGTGCGGCGGGATCTGCGTTCCCCACATCTTCGGAAGCCGAGACGAGTAAGCGTCGCGCAATGATGCGCGGATCTTCGCCGCCTTCAAGTGCTGTGGCGAGCCACCAGATGGCCGCGTCCGGATCGTTTCCGCGAATGCTCTTGATCAGCGCCGATGTGACACCCGACTGGTCGTACGGGAGGCTTCGATCCTGCGCGGCGAGCAGCACCTCGTTCGGCGTCACCGGCTTCCCTGCCGCTGTCATCAGTGCGGCAAGCTCAAGCAGTGTCAGCATGCGTCGCGCATCTCCTGCTGCAAACCCGATCAACTGACGACGCGCATCGCCGTCAACGGAGACCTTTCCACCGAAGCCACGTGCATCCTCAAGCGCGCGCTGCAACAGGGTGGCGAGATCCTCTGCGCTGAGGGGTGCCAGGCGGTAGGTGCGCATGCGCGAAAGGAGTGCGGGCGAGATGGCGCGTGGCGGCGGCTCCGTGGTTGCACCGACCAAGATGATCGTCCCGGCTTCCACATGCGGGAGGAGCGCATCCTGCTGCGTGCGACTGAATCGATGTAGCTCGTCAATGAAGAGGAGCGTCTGCTCGCCGTGCGCACGGCGCTCCGCCGCAGCGGCGACCGCCTTGCGCACCTCGGCCACGCCGTCACTTGTTGCGGAGAGGCTGGTGGGGACGGCGCGAACCGCGGCGGCGATCACCGCCGCAAGCGTCGACTTGCCAGAGCCTGGTGGCCCCCAAAGGAGTATCGATGGTGTCTCGCCGCGTTCCAGGAGTCGGCGAAGGGGTGCGCCAGGTCCAATGAGTGCCTCTTGGCCCACCACTTCATCAATCGTGGCCGGTCGCATCCGCGCGGCGAGCGGTGCGGCGGGGGCGAGGGCTCCGAGAAGCGTTGCATCGTTGCTCACACCCCGATCATCGCACCCCATCCGCCTCAGTCGGGTACGCTGCCCGCAGATGCCCACATTTGCCGATTTGAACCTTGCCCCTGAACTCTTGCGCGCGGTTGCTGCTGAGGGATATACCGAGCCCACCCCAATTCAAGAGCAGGCGATCCCGCACGTCCTCCAGGGTCGCGACCTTCTCGGTGCGGCGCAGACTGGTACGGGGAAGACCGCCGCCTTCGTCCTCCCCATCATGCACCTGCTGAAACCCTTCGCCACGCCATCACCGAGCCCTGCGCGTCACCCTGTCCGGGCGCTCGTCTTGACGCCGACGCGTGAACTCGCCGTACAGATCTCCGAAAGCTGCACCACGTACGGCAAGCACCTTCCACTTCGCAGCGGCGTCGTCTACGGAGGCGTGCCGATGCCGCCGCAACAGAAGATGCTCTTGGCCGGCGTGGAGATTCTCATTGCAACGCCAGGTCGACTCCTTGATCACGCCGGCTCAAAGACGGTGAACCTCTCGCAGGTCTCCATTCTCGTCCTCGACGAGGCGGATCGCATGCTCGACATGGGCTTCATGCCGGACTTGAAGCGCATCCTTGCGCTGATCCCAAAACGACGACAGAGCCTCCTCTTCTCCGCCACCTTCTCCGAGCCAATCCGCGCACTCGCCCACGACTTCCTTCACGACCCAGTCACGGTCGAGGTGGCACGTCGCAATCAGACCAACGAGAACGTGCGCCAGATCATCATGCCGGTGGACGATCGGCGCCGCCGCGCACTCCTGAGCGACCTACTCAAGACGCGCGACTGGGATCAGACGCTCGTCTTCGTGAATAGAAAGGTCGAGGCGAATCGTCTCGGCGACTTCCTGCATCGCGACGGACATAACGTGGTGGAGATTCACGGCGACAAGGATCAGAAGCAGCGCAACAAGGCGCTCGCCGCATTCAAGGCGGGTGAGGCGCGCGTGATGGTCGCAACCGACGTCGCCGCGCGCGGTCTGGACATTGAGGCGCTCCCGGCCGTGATCAACTACGAGCTCCCCTTTGATCCAGAGGACTACGTGCACCGCATCGGCCGCACCGGACGTGCGGGCGCGCTTGGCGAAGCGATCAGTTTCGTGGCACCAGATGAAATGGAGAAGCTAACCCTCGTCCGCAAGCTGACCAAGGCGGCACTCGCGATTGAGATCCCCGTTGGCTACGAACCGATCCTGCTCGACTTCCCGCGCGACCTCATCGCCAAGGCGCAGATGGTGCGCCTACAGCGAGGCCGCCGCTAAGCGCTACTCATCGCCGGCGCGTTACGCCAGGCTCGGCCCCATCCGCCGCAGCAGGTCCATGATGCGCAGTTCTAAGTCGTCACGCACGTCGCGATAGACCTGAAGCTGCTGCTCCTCACTCCCCGTCGCCTTCGACGGATCTGGGAGCGACCAGTGCTCGCGAGCGCCAGCGTTTGGGAAGGTTGGGCAGGCGTCGTTCGCGGCGTCACAGACGGTGATCACGTAATCGAACTGCTGATCAATGAAGCGATCAAGCGTCTTGCTGGTCTGGCTTGAGGCATCGATCCCGATCTCCTCTAACGCCTTCAGCGCGAGCGGCCGCACCAGCGTCTTCTCAGTCCCCGCGCTCTCCACCTCCACGCGCCCGCGAGAGCGTGAGCGAAGCAGCGCCTCGGCCATCTGTGAACGCGCAGAATTGTGCGTGCAGAGGAAGAGTACGCGAGGTGTTGCCATAGCCATAGGATAGCGCCGTGCGTTAACTGTAGATGAACGGGAGTGGATGGACGGTCTCGAATGAACCTCTGCCGCGGATCGGGGATACTACGCATATGAAGCGCGTCGTTACAAGAATCCTGCAGGCGCTGCTCATCCTGGCTCTTCTCCCCTTCCTTGTTGACATCCCCGTACACGCTGAAGCGCAACCCGAAGAGTTGCTCGCCAGTGGCGCCGCCCCGAACGCTGCGGTTGTCACCGTTGACGGTCGCCGTACCGTTGTCGCAACGTCAGGAGACAGCGGCGACCCGGCGCTCATCCTGATTCACGGGTTTGGTGGAAGCACGTTTGGTTGGCGCCACGTGTTGGAGCCGCTCGCAGCAAGTGGCTGGCACGTGGTGGCGCTTGATCTTCCCGGCTTCGGCCTGGCTGAAAAGAGCTGGAGTGGCGCATATGATCACGCGTCTCAGGCGCGATACGTTCTTGCGCTGATGGATCAGATGAAGATCGGCGAGGCGGTGCTCGCAGGGCACAGCATGGGCGGCAATGTGGTCTCCTGGGTCGCCGCCCTCGCACCGGAACGCGTTCGCGGCCTCGCACTCATTGATGCCGCGATTGCGTCGCCCGCCGTAAGTCGCAACAGCGCAGCACGCACTGCACTGAGCCTGCCGCCACTTCGGCGCGCCGCACGCATCCTTATCCGCAGCGCGTTCTCCGAAGCAACGTTCGGTGAACTGCTCGGTTCCGCGTTCGCGGTGAAGAGCGCCGCAACACCAGAAACGGTCCGCGGCTATGCCGCCGCCTCTCGACTCCCTGAATGGGACGCTGCACTGCTCGGTATCGTCCGAGATGCTGGCTCCAACTCGCTTCCATCACCAATTGCAGAGATTGTCGGTCGCGCGGGCGCGCCGATCCCAACGCTGATTCTCTGGGGTGCTGAAGACAGTTGGGTGCCTCTTTCCGCGGGTGAGGCACTGCGCGACGCGCTACCCGCTGCCACGTACGTGGTGCTGCCGGGGCTCGGCCATGTGCCGTTTGAAGAGGATCCTGCCGCGTTCACTGGTGCGATCAAGATCTGGCTCGCCACGCTGCAGTAGCGCGCGTGTCGCGCTCAGGGAGGTTGGCTGGCGCGCTAGGATTCGAACCTAGGATCCCCTGCTCCAGAGGCAGGTGCCTTACCGCTTGGCCACGCGCCAACGGCTGTGATCGTAGCGCAGCAGGCGCCCCTCGTCAGTCGCGCGAGCCCGAACACGGCAAGATAGGCGCATGAGTGCGACAAAGCGGACCCAGAGAGATCACGCGCTCCTATCCCCCGCCGAGCGACGAACCCTCGCCGCGCTTGCTGAAGGCTTCGTCCCTGGTGGTGGCGCGCCGCGTGCCGAGGCGGCAGAGCGCGCCTTTGCAACGGTCGTAGATCCAGAGCTTGTCAGTCAATTGCGACTTGTGCTGCGCCTGATCGAGCGTCCGGTTGCTAGCCTGCTGATCGGCGGCCGTGCGGCAACATTCAGCAGCCTTCGCGGCGATGAGCGAGATGCCTACCTTCAGCACTGGGTGCAGCATCGCGTTCCCCTACTCCGTAGTGCCGCCTCCGCACTGCGAAAGCTACTCTGTTTCCTGGCGTATGCCGATGCCGACGAACCGGGTGATGCAAGGTTGCGGGCACGCCTCACATCAATCGGCTACAACCCGAAGCCGAATGCCGCCACGCGCGATTCCTCAAACATTTTCGCATTCGACCCGCAACAGGCGCAGCGCATTGCAGTCGATGTCCTCGTGATCGGTTCTGGCGCGGGCGGAGGCTCTGTTGCACGCGATCTGGCCCGCGCTGGGAAGCGCGTCATGGTGATTGAGGCTGGCGCGCTGTACAACGAGCGAACGTTCCCAACAAAGGAGCGAGACGCATACGAGCGCCTCTACCTTGACTCAGGCTTCACCGCCACTGACGACGCGCATATTGCCATCCTCGCGGGCGGTACCGTTGGCGGCGGCACCACCGTCAACTGGATGACCTCAATCCCGGTCCCCGATCGCGTCCGAGATGAGTGGGAGGAGCAGCACGGCGTTGAGGGGGCTGCATCGGCAGCGTTCAAGAGAGATTTGGACGAGGTGCTCCGAGAAGTCGGCGCCCAACCGTCCGCAACGATGCCGCCAAAAGATGCAGCGATCATGCGCGGTGCCGAGGCTCGTGGCTGGAGCGGCGAGAAGATCCAGATGAATCGTGCCGAGTGCGGCGATTGCGGTACCTGTGGCTTTGGCTGCAAACGCGGATCGAAGCAGTCCACCCTCCGCCTCCACCTCCCCCAAGCGCTCGAAGCTGGCGCCCATCTCATTCCCGACTGCAAGGCTGAGCGACTGATCATCGCGAACGGTGAGGTTCGCGGCGCGATCACCACGTATGGGACTCGCGCAGGTGCGCCGCGGACGCTTGAGATCATCGCGCCGCAGGTAGTGGTGAGTGGCGGCGCGCTGCGCACACCGCTCCTCCTACGTCGTAGCGGTCTTACTCACCCAGCGATCGGCCAGAACCTGCGACTGCATCCAGTCACGCTTGCGGCTGGAATATTCCCAGAGAAGATGGAGATGTGGCGCGGCACCATGCAGGCGGCGAAGAGTGAGGAGTTCGTTGAGCCAACGGAGGATCGCAACGGCTACATCATCGAAAGTGCGCCAGGACACCCTGGTCTCCTTTCGCTCGGGATCCCATGGACGAGCCGTGCAGAGCACCAACGCATCATGGGCCTCGCCCCGCACATCGCACCGTTCCTTGCGATCGTCAAAGATGATGGCGGGGGCAGCGTAAGCGAAACTCGTAACGGTTTTGCGAAGATTTCGTATCGCACCACGCCACGCGACGAACGCACGTTGCGTGCGGCACTCGGCTCCCTCGTCCGCATAGCCGAGTCTGCTGGGGCGAAGGAGGTGATCGCCGCAGGATCTCCTCCGATTGCGTGGCGACGTCGCGATGGTGTGGAGGCCTTCAGTGAACTTGAGCGCCAAATCCTCAGTTTTGACTTCTCTCCGAACCGCGGCACCGTCTTCTCGGCGCACCAGATGGGAACCGCGCGCATGGGAAACAATCGTGTTGATCACGCCTGCGATCCATACGGACGCGTTCGATCCAGCAACCGCCCACGTGCATCGGACCCGCACGCGGGCATCGTCAAAGGACTCTACGTCGCTGACGGATCGCTCTTTCCTACCGCCATAGGCGTCAACCCCATGATCACCATCTTCGCGCTGGCAAAACGCGTGGCGCGCACCGTCCTGTCGGACGCGTAGGGGGTCAGTCTCTCGGGGGGGTTGGAGCGGGAGACGAGGCTCGAACTCGCGACATCTTGCTTGGAAGGCAAGTGCTCTACCAACTGAGCTACTCCCGCGCGCGACCCTCCGATGCTAGCAGGGGCTGTGCCCCGCGCAAGGTACGTAGCCGGTTGATGCGGTCTGTGAGCGGTGGATGGGTGGCCATAAAGCCAGCGGCGCGGGTCTCGAAGTGCTTCACCGGGTTCACGATGTAGAAGTGCGCCGTGGCCTTGGTGGCAACCTCAAGGACCTCCTTGTCGCCCGCCAACTTGGCGAGAGCGCGCTCTAGTCCCTGTGGGTTACGTGTCAGTTCAACACCGGACGCGTCAGCCAGATATTCGCGCTGGCGCGAGACGGCGAGCTGCACCATGCGTGCCGCGATCGGCGCGAGGATTGCGAGAATGATCGTTAGGAAGAAGACGATGACGTGGAGCCCGCCGCCGCCCTTCTCGTTGTCGCGGCGGCCGCCGCCCCCGAACATGGCAAATCGGAGGAGCATGTCACTCAGAAGGGCGAGTGAGCCGACGAGTGCGGCCACAAGCAAGCTGTAGCGAATGTCAAAGTTGCGCACGTGTGAGAGCTCATGGGCGATCACCCCGCTCATCTCTTCTCGGTCGAGCTTCGCCATTAGGCCCCTGGTCACCGCGATGCTCGCATGCTGTGGGTCTCGCCCTGTGGCGAAGGCGTTCAGCGCGGTGTCGTCAATGACGTAGATCTTTGGTTTCGGGATGTTCGCCGCGATGGAGAGCTCCGCGGTGATGTTGTCTAACTGCAACTCTTCAGCGCCGGCGCTCGGATCAAGCGGCTTGGCGCCAGCGGCGGCCAGCACGGCGCGGTCGCCACCGAACCATGCACCGAGCGTCAGGACAAATCCAAGGCCAAAGGCGATGAGCGAATACGGGAGCGCCCCCTCGATTCCACCGGTGAACGCTACGCCCGCCGCAGTGGCGAGTGCGGCGAAGATGCCGATGACGAGCAGGACGAGCAGCGCCGACTTTCGCCGGTTCGCCGCCGCAAGATCGTAAAAGGTGGCCATGCCGCTCCCCTACGCCGAGGTGATCAGGAGAGGCTGACCTTCGGGACGGCCTCCTCGGAGTCCGGCGCGTCGAAGAAGTCGCGCTTCGCAAAGCCGAAGACCCCAGCGAAGAGGAGTCCAGGGAAGCTCTGCACCGAGTTGTTGTAGGAGAGGACCGACGTGTTGTAGTGCTGGCGGCTGAAGCCGATCTGGTTCTCCGTGGAGGTGAGCTGCTCCTGCAACTGAATCACATTCTCGTTCGACTTCAGCGTGGGGTAGGCCTCCACGTTGGCGAAGAGGGTGCGCAGCGAACTCGTCAGCATGTTCTCCGCCTTCGCCTGCGCGGCGGTGTTTCCGGTAGCACCAGCGTTCACGGCGGCGGCCCGTGCGGCCGTGACGCTCTCCAGGACGCCCTTCTCGAAGCCCATCTGCCCCTTTACCGCCTCAACAAGGTTCGGGATGAGGTCGTAACGGCGCTTCAACTGCACCTGGATTTGGCCAAGCGCTTCATCAACGCGGTTGCGTGCGTTGACGAGACCGTTATAGGAGGAGATTACGAGCAGAAGTAGTCCACCGACAATTACGAGAGGGAGTAGAAGTTCCACGCGTCCTCCTTACTGTGTATGCGCCGCACGAACTGTGCGTTGCACTGATTCTACTCCCCTTATACCTAGGGGGCGTATTAAGAATCCCGCACAAAATCGAAGCGTTTGACGTCCCCCCAGGGGGGAGGCGTAGGCTGTCTGCAGCAACTGGGTTGAGGCCTCAGCGGTCTCCCCTGGTGCAGGTGCAGCCCGGCAAACTGGGCCCCTGCGGGAAAGGTCTGGACGTTTATGAACGTATTGTTGGTTGGTACCGGCACGGTTGGAGAGGCAATCGCCCACCTTGTAAAAGGGCGCAAGTGGCTCGGCAAGATGACCCTCGCCGACTACTCACTCGACCGAGCACGCATCGTGGCGGACGCCGTGGGTGCCGGCTACGAGGTGGCACAGGTTGACGCGGGGAACGCGCAGCAGCTCAAGGAGCTGATCGTGGCCTCCAAGGCGGATCTTGTGCTCAACGCCGTTGATCCGCGCTTTGTGCCGGCGATCTTTGATGCGGCGCTCGAGGCTGGCGTCCACTACATCGACATGGCAACGAGCCTCTCAGTGCCAGATAAGCAGAATCCGTACACCGTCCCTGGCGAGATGCTCGGCGACTACCAGGTGGCGAAGAACGGCCTCTGGGAGGCGAAGGGGAAGGTCGCACTGATCGGCATGGGGATGGACCCAGGCCTCTCCAATATCTTCGCCGCGTACGCAAAGAAGTGGACGGTTGATGAGGTGAGCGCCGTGCACATCCGCGACGGCGGCGACCTGCGCATTGAGGGCTACCCGTTCGCAACCGTCTTCAGTCTCTGGACGGTGATCGAGGAGTGCTTGAATCCGCCGATCGTCTGGCGCAACGGCAAGGTTGAGGTTCGTGCACCGTTCAGCGAGCCGGAGGACTTCGTCTTCCCCGAAGGCGTCGGTCCAGTGATGTGCGTCAACGTGGAACACGAAGAGGTGGTGCAACTGCCGCGCACCATGAAGGCAGATCTGATCACCTTCAAGTACGCGCTCGGCGCCGACTTCATTGAGACGCTGCAGCTCCTGCACCGTCTCGGCTTGGACGGCAAGGAGCCGATCAACGTCAAGGGGACAAAGGTTGCACCACGTGATGTGATCGGCGCACTCTCGCCGGATCCATCGACACTCGGAAAGAACATGGTTGGCCGCGCCATCGTTGGTGCGCTCGTCAGCGGCACCAAGGATGGTCGACCGCGCGAAACCTTCCACTACCAGGTCTGCGACGCGGCGGAGACGATGGGCCGCTACAACCTGCAGCCGGTTGCATGGCAGACGGGCGTCATGCCAATCATGGCCATGGAGCTGATCGCCGAAGGCGTCTGGGGCGGCGCTGGCGTGAAGTCACCAGACGCCTTTGATCCGGATCCGTTCCTTGATATCTGCGAGGACTACGACGTGACGGTGAAGCTTGAGCACCGCCTCCCCGGTCGCTCCATCCTTCCTCCAACGGCACAACCGCCAACTGGGGCGCAGTCCGTCACCGTCAAGGGGTCGTCAAGCCCAACCGATGTTGCCTACTCGGCTGCAGCAACCGCGGCGCTCTCCGCTCCTGGCGCCGTGCCAGAGGGAGATGGGCGACCCGCTCGACCACCGCGCTGACCGAACGGCGGCGTGACGCCGCCGCTTGGAGAAGCGAGCTAATTTGGCTCGCGCATCAGCCGCTCAAGGAGCGGGATCGGTGGCGTGCCGTGCTTCAGCATCGCGCGCAGGTGCGCGGGGCGACTGAACCCCGGGGTTGCTGGACGGTTACCTGGAAGTCCGTTGTGTAGATGCGATCCACCGCTGAGGGCCCCACGGGCGCGATCCTCAAGCTCCCAGCAGCCGACTGAGCCGACGAAGTATGTCGGGAGCTGCGTTGCGGTGAGTCGCGCGCGAAGGTACTTCGCCTTCGCCTCCGACTCCTCCTGCCACGACTCCCCCACCATCAGGTTGAGCGCCCACGCCTCATCGCGGCCATCTGCATGGATCCCCACGTCCAGAAGTGCGTTCGCAACGCAGCGAAGATAGAACTTCCAGTGCACAAGCTCGAGCGCCTGGTCGCCGCCGCCGAACCCCTCATCGAGCATCACCTGCGTCACATAGACGGCCCAGCCCTCGGCGAACACCCCGGACCCGAATGCCGCGCGGAGGGGGCGATCCGTCTCATTCGCAGCCGCCAGCTGCAGATAGTGGCCAGGGATCGCTTCATGGATTGCGAGAAGGGCGAGCATCCGATCGTTATCTTCGCGGAGCATCGACTCCACCTGTTCCGGCGTGGCGTCATCTGGAGGAGGTGTCACATAGAAGAAGCTCATCTCCCCCTTGTCGAGCGGGCCCGGAGAGTCAAGGAATGCTCCGCCGTACGCGCGCAAGAAGCGCGGCGTCCACGTGATCTGGAGCGGTTCGCTCGGAAGGTCAAGTAGCCCCGTGCGCTTGATGAACGTCTCGCATCGCGCAGTCTCCTGGCGGCACCGATCAAGGAGGTCTGCCGCCGCAGAGTGCTCGCCCCCGATCGCGTGCAACACCGCGCCAACAAGACGCTGCGGATCGCTCTGCATTCGTGCAGCCTCAGCCTCGCCGATCCAGTGCGGTGCGATCTCGCGCGCAATGCTGATGATGCGTTCGCGAACCGCAATGAACTCTCGCTCCGCTGCGCGCTGCACCGCAACACGGTCGTGAGAGCCGAAGAGTGTGTGACGCAGCGCGCGATCGTAGCGGGCGGGACCATAGCGACCCTCGCCTTCACTTCGCGGGAGCACCTCGTCACGAAGGCGTTGCGTAAACCGCTCCGCCGCGGCTTGGGCGACGTCTGCCGCCTCCCGTAGTTCACCTGCGTAGACCTCCACGCCCATCTCCGCGAGCTCGCCAATCCCCGCCGCCTGCGCGATCGCCGTTTCAGTATGCAGTCGACTGATCGGTCGCGGTGGCAACGTCAGTTCGCCACTCGGCGCAACATCACCGACGCGACGCGGCGCGCCGTCATCGGCGGCAACGCGCATCTCTGGAACGCCAACAAGTGCGCTGATCGCGTCGTCCAGCATCTGTGGGAGCCCGTTCAGCCGTGAGGCAAGATCTTGCGCGCGCCGCTCTCGACTCCCAAAGGTGCGCGCGATCAGCGGGAAGAGTCCGCCGCCGACGGTCGCAACGGTGTTGAGCGGATCCCACGCAGTGGTGCGAATCTCTGTGCGCTCGAAGCGGATTGCGGCAAGGGTGGCGAGTGCCAGATCACGATCGGCACGATCATCTCGGTCAAGCTCATCCTCCGACATGCGCTGCAGGCGGGCCGTCTCCTCATCCACCCATGCGATCACGCGTGCGTCTGCCGCCGGCCCGACCCCATCCCACTCGCCATCGTGGTCGTGGATGCCGGTCGCCGTTGCCGCAACGGGGTGCAAGGCGGCGAAGCGAGCGAGGAGGCCGGCCGCGTCAAGCCGATCAGAGTTCATCGCGGCAGGGTACCATCAGCGCATGGGTGCCCAAGACACAACAGATGCATTCTTCGAGCTGCTGAACGCGGATAACCGCGATGGAGCGCTCAAGCTCATGGAAGATCGCGTTGAGATGCGGATTCATGTTGGTGAAGGTGTGCAGATGCTCAAGGGGCTCGAGCGCGTTGGCGGTTGGTTCCTCCGCGCGGACAAGGGCCTACGGATGATCCCAGGCGAGATCAAAGATACGGGCCACCAGGTGGAGTGCGACATCCTTGTGGTCCGACCTGGCGCCAAAAGCCACAAGCTCGACGCCACGATAAAGGTGGAGGCCGGCAGGATCACCTCGATCAACCTCTCCCCCGCAAAGGGGTAGCGCCCCCGTCCGACGAGAGGATTCGTACGCCGATTACGGCGCGGGGCTAGGAGAGCTCTCGATATCGGGGAGAACGATAGGGATCACAAGTTGTTCTCCGATCTTCAGGTTGTTCGGATTTCCAACCTGTGGATTTGCGCCAAGGATCACCTCCATGCTCACCTTGTACTCCTGACTGATCTCAAAGAGCGTGTCACCACTCTTCACCACGTGCACTTTCGGGGCTGGCGTTGGTGTTGGCGTCGGTGATGCGCTGGCCTCAGGCGTTACGCTTGCGCTCGGTGAAGCGTCTTGGCCGATCCCACTTAGGAGGCTACCGAATCCCTTCAAAATGGATGGTGTCGCAAAAAGAACCACGCCGATCAGCACCACCACTGCACCGAAACTACGGAGGCTACTCAGCGCACGCGGGAGTCGAATGAGCGCCTTTGGCAGCTCGTCGTCGAGACTCCGCCGATGGTGGAGCGGAACCACTCGCGCACGTTCTTCGCCCTCTTCGTCTCCTGGTTGCGTTGGCGTGGCAGCGTTCGCCGTCGACCAGATCGTGCCGTCATCAGCAGGCGGCGCTGCCAAGTCCTCATCACCGCGAGATGCTGCCGCAAGCTCGTCTGTGGGGAGCGGCACTGCTGTGACGATCGGCTGCGCCGCCTCGCGTGCTGCCCATGCCGCAAACGCTGGGCACGTGGTAAAGGTCGCGCTGAGACAGTACGAACTTTGGTGATCAAGCTCGATCTGCAGTGCTGGGCGCTGCGCAAAGCAGGCATGCGTGACGTGTGCTGTGGAGTGGCGTCTGCTTGAGTCGGTTGAGATCGCGAGGAAGGGGCAAACGTTGGCGCTGCTCATGCCGCCGATCTTATCCCTTCGCGCCAGACGAGCTCCATGCGGTCAGCGAGCGCGTCGCTCCACGCCGCAGCGAGCGCCAACTCTTCACGAGACCCTTGCACGGGCGGGGTGACACCTGGCTCCAGCACGCTGACATCCGGAAGGCCGATCACCTCGATGCGCGGCAGCCCAATGCGACGATTGTGAAAGCGAAAGACGATCGGAACCACCGGGACACCAGTGCGGATGCCAATGACGGCGGCACCGGGCCGAAACTCTGCGAACCGATCGGCAGGGCCGCTCGTTCCACCCTCTGGCATTACCGCGTAGTGGGCGCCGGCGGCGAAGACGGCGCTCGCGGCGGCCAAGTGTGTCTCAATACCGCTTGTTCCTCGCCAGACTGGAAGCAGCCCACCAAGCCGACGCAGGATTCCCGCGCGCACTCGACCGCGACCAACAATGAAGGGTCCAAGCCCGAGCCACCAGATGCGCGGTTGCGCAGGCGCGGCGATCCCGAGCGCAAAGGCTTCGTAATAGCGACGGTGTGGTGCGCCAACAAGAATGCGAGGTCCCGAGTGCTCCAGCCGATCAAGTCCATAGGCGCGCACTCGCAGCCCAAACACCCAGCCGACGGATCTCATGGAGAGTCGGAGGAGTCGATACGCGGGGCTCGCCTTCGCCCATGGGGCCCTCCCGAGCCAGGCGACACCCTCGCCAGCGGCGGGTGGCGTCAGCGCGTCTCGGCTATAGCTGCTGTATGCACGAACCTTTCGCTCATCCATCTGAGCAACCCTACACGCCACCTGACGCCAGTGGAGGGACCCGCCGCGCCACGGGTCGGCTACCTTAGTAGAGAGGCGTGTTCACGCCGAGAGAGATAGGAGGTTCGCGTGGAGGTACTGGAAGGAGTTCTCGTCTTTGCTCACCTGCTCGGGATGGCAGCGATCGTTGGTGGCTACTTCGCCGGCCTTCGCAGCGTGCCGAAGCGACTCTCCGCCGGTATGGTGCACGGCACCCTACTGCAACTCGTTACGGGACTGCTGCTCGTTGGAGTTGCCGAAGTGATGGGTGATGAACCAGTCGACCACGCCAAGGTGGGAATCAAGCTCGCCATTGTTGTGGTGCTCGCACTCATTACCTGGCCGCGACGACGCGACCAAGAGATCCCTGCAGGGACCTATCACGCCGCGGGTATCCTGGCGATCACCAATGTGGCGATCGCCGTATTTGTATAGTCAAGGAGGCAACATGCGCAACGCAATGAAGAAGGTCCGCTCAGCACTTGCTCCCGTTACCGTCCACGCACACTGCGACATTCCATGCGGGATCTACGACCCGGCGGGTGCCGTGCTTGCGGCAAAGACCGTGGCGCGCATGGTCGAGCTGATCACGACGACGGAGATTGGTGGCCCCGCTGACCACGCTGGTCGCAACAAGGTTGCTCGCTGCATCGCCGTGAAGGAGGAGCACGCTGAACTGGTGAAGCGTGAGGTTCAGGTGATTTGGTCCGACTACTTCAAGCCGGAGCACCTGACGAAGGTGCCAGACCTGCACGACCAGGTATGGAAGCTGCTAAAGCTTGCCTCCAAGAACAAGCAGAGTGTTGATGCCGCAGCCGCAGCAGAGCTGGTTGCCGCGACAGAAGCGTTCGCGAAGTCGTTCGCCGCTTCAAAGGCGTAACGAGTCAACGCAACGGTGACGACTGCGCGCCGCATCTGGCGCGCGGTCGTCGCTGAGAACTCCATGGCGCCAGCCCTTTTGGAGGGCGATCTCCTCCTCGTCCTCCCCGCGGGACCCGCTGGACTCCCCTGGCTTCGCTCTGCTCCTCGCGAGGGGAGCATTGTGATCGTGGAGCGCGAGGGTCGCCTCGACGTGAAGCGCGTCGCGGCGCGGACGATTGGCGTCACGGGCGATTCGGACTCACTCTGGCTCCTTGGTGATAACGCAGCCGTCTCCAACGACTCGCGCCAGACTGGGCCAGTGCCGCTCAGCGCACTTCGCGGCATTGTGGTCTTCCGAACGGGTCCCGCTGGACGACGCGGGCGCGTGCGCTGAGGCGCGAGCGATAGGGCGCGAGCGTGACGACGCCCTGGCTAGATCGCGTCGCGAAGTTCTGCGAGCAGGTCGAGTGGCTCGAGCGCAAGCGGGAGGAAGTGTTGCATCAGGAGCCGTTGCGCTCCCGCATCGCGGAAGGCGCGCAACTGGCTGAGCGCCTCTTCGGGAGTCCCTGTGACCCAGCGCGGTCGACGCGGCGCAAGGTACGCCTCAGGATCACCACTCCCACCAATCCGCTCCATCAACTTCGTCACGTTGGCGAAATACTCTGCCTGACTGCGGCCAATGAGGAGACCCGTCATCGCCGATCGCACGAGCGTTGCGGGCTCACGCCCGGCGGCGGCACACGCGGCATCAAGTGCGGCGAACTTTTCGCGAGCGATCTGCGGCGTGGATGAGGTGAGATTGAACTCGTCGGCGTGTGCCGCGGCGATCCGCATCCCGCGCGGCGAGCCCTCACCCCCCGTGATGATCCACGGCACCGGTTCAGGCTTTGGCCGGAAGAGGGCGTCGCTCACCTGGTAGTGCGTCCCGCTGAACGACCAACCGTCTGGACCCGACCAGAGGCCACGCACAATGTTGAGCTGCTCCTCCAGCATTGCCGCACGCACTGGCATCTCAGGGAACGGAAAGCCGTATCGGCGATGCTCTGATTCATGCCACCCGGCGCCGAGACCTGCGTGCATGCGCCGCCCTGCCATCTCCTGCACCGTGGCAACCACCTTCGCGTACTCGCCTGGGTATCGGAAGGTGACTGGACTCACCAACGTTCCGAGTGCAATGACCCTGGTCTCGCGGGCGAGTCCCGCCAAGACACTCCATGCATCACTCGTCGCCTGATCTGCAGAACCTGGGAAGGATTCATAGTGATCGGTGCGGTAGAAGGCATCGAAACCGAGTGCCTCAGATCGCTGTGCGATGGCGAGTTGTTGTGCATAGGTGAGGCCCATCTGTCCCTCAACCACGATGCCGATCTTCATGCGGCAACCCTAGCGCGTGGGGACAGCACGCGAGGCGAAGAGTATGATCGTTGCAACGTGAACTACCGCAGCTTGTGGCAGAGGCGTGAATCAGGAGGTTCCCATGGCAACCGTACGACGCAGTCCTTCACGCCCGAGTAAGGCGAAGCGGCCGACCGCATCACGCCCCACCCCAAACCAGCACGCTGGCGAGGAGCTCTCCAGGCGCGCGAAGCAGGGGATCGTTGTTGCGATCATGCTCGCCCTCTTCTTGGGTGCGCTGGACCAGACAATCGTTGGCACGGCGCTCCCCCAGATCATCACCGAGCTCAACGGTGCAAACCTCTACACCTGGGTGGTCACGATCTACCTCCTGGCGAGCACCGTCACCGTGCCGATCTACGGCAAGCTTTCAGATATGTATGGCCGCAAGCCACTCCTGCTCACGGGCGTTGGGTTATTCCTCATCGGCTCGGCACTCGCCGGCCTCTCTCAGACCATTGAACAGCTGATCCTCTTCCGCGGAATTCAGGGACTCGGTGCTGGTGCCCTCTTCCCAATTGCGCTCGCCACGATTGGGGACCTCTTCAGCGCGAAAGAGCGTGGCCGCTACCAGGGACTGTTCGGCGCCGTCTTCGGCCTCTCCAGCCTTGTTGGTCCAGCGCTCGGCGGCTGGCTCACCGATACCTTCAGCTGGCACCTCATCTTCTACGTCAACATTCCGATCGGCCTGCTGAGCATTGCCATCATTCTGCTTGAGCTCCCGACGTTCAGAGGGCGGCCAAATCAGAAGATCGACTTCCTTGGCGCGGTCGTCTTCGCCGCAGGCATCATCCCCGTGCTGATCGGTCTGACCAACGTCCAGACAAACGACTTTGCAACTCCAGCTGTGGCTGGACTGATCTCTGTCGGACTTGCAATCCTCGGCGCATTCATCTTCATTGAGGCGAAGGCTGAGGAGCCGATCATTCCACTTGAGCTTTTCAGAAATCGAACCTTCACCGCCGCGGCCGCTGCAACCTTCTTCTCATCTGTGGGGTTCTTCGCAGCGGTCATCTTCCTGCCACGCTACTTCCAGAGTGTGCTCGGCGAGACGGCGACCAACTCTGGCTACGCCACCCTCCCGCTCCTCCTCGGCGTGATCATCAGTTCGGTCGGTGCCGGCCTGCTGGTCGCTCGACGCGGACGATACAAGACACTGATCCTTGGGGCGATCGTGCTCGTCACCGCCGGCTCACTCCTCCTCACGAACATCAAGGCAGACACGGATCCGTGGGTACTGCGCGGCTGGATGTTCCTTGCCGGAATCGGCGTTGGACCAACCCTCTCCGTCTTCACGATCGTGGTGCAGAACGCAGTCCCCTTTAAGTTCCTCGGTGCCGCAACCTCGAACCTCACCTTCTTCCGTCAGGTTGGCGGATCGGTTGGCCTTGCAATCGTCGGGTCGTATTTCGGTGGTCAGTTGACGAGCACCATCCCAGCAGAGCTCGCTGCGGCGGCACCCGCGGGGACGTTCGATCCGTTCTTCGCCGCCACTGGTGGCAACCTCGACCAACTCACCAACGTCGGCGGGGCGTTTGACCCTGCCCTCCTGGCGCTCATTCCGGTCCAATATGTTGATGTCTTCTTTACCGCCATCAAGGCTGGCATTGCAGATGCGATCGGTGCAATCTTCTGGCTGGCCGTCGTCGCAAGCCTCGTAGCGCTGCTCGCCGCAACGTTGATTGAGGAGATCCCACTGCGGAGTGGTTCACGTGCTGGGACGCCTGCGGAACTCTAAGCGCGCGGCCCTCGTCGCGCTCCTCCTCTCTCTGCTCGCTGCTCCTGCGGCTGGCCCCGCCGCCGGTGAGGGGGCGGCGACCGCATCGGCCGCCTCGTATCAGTGCACGCCGTGGACCTCCCTCACACGGCCACCTGAGAGCATCTGGGTCCACATCCCGATCAAGAAGGGGCGACGCTACAAGATGGGGACGCGCGTGCAGGTGGATTTCAAAACCTATGTTGAGCGTGTCGTCATCAATGAGTGGGGCCCAAACGAGACGCATCGCGCACAACTGCTCGCCGCTGCACAGATCGTCAAGCAGTACGCCTGGTGGTACGTCACACATCCGAACAAGAAACTGAAAGATAAGAACGGCGACTGCTTCGACATTGGCTCCACCGTGACCTTCCAGCTCTACAAGGAGAACGCCACGGCGAAACAGGAGGCGTCAGATGCGGCGCGAGTCAAGAAGGGACTCCCCGCCCGGCTCCCGCTGATCCGCTCAGCGATCGAAGCGATCTGGCCACTCTCGATCTGGCGAACCGCTGGGGGACGGAAGGGATTCGCACACACGGGGTATCGCGCGGGAAGCTATCGGAAGGGATGCGACAAGTATTACACCGGCTTCCACCTCTTTCAGCAGAATGCGCGACGATGTGTGCGAGATGGCGAAACATTCGAAGCGCTGATCCGACGATTCTATGGTCCGAACATTGCGCTCTATCAACCCCTCCCCAGTGAGACGGATGCGACGCTCGTTGACTACGTGCCCGATCCATTCGCCGAACCGTGGTCGCTTCCAGAAGGGTGGAGTGACGGCACACTCACGGAGTTCCGTGGCGACTTTGACGGAGACCTCTTCCCG
>JBEDBF010000005.1:0-26058 GCA_041177405.1 Chloroflexota bacterium
TCAACGAGGCTCTTCTCAACAGGGCCGCCAGCAAAAGACGGCGAGAGGTAGCGGTACCAGTACCACGACGAGTCAACGAAGGTGTCCATGGTGTCTGTCTCGCGCTGGCCTGGACCGCCGCACGTTGGACAGGGCACGTTCAGCCACGCCGTCGCGCTCTTCAGCGGCGATTCGCCGGTCTGCTTGAAGTCAACATCATCTGGGAGCGTGACGGGGAGTTGATCTGCAGGGACGCCCACAGGGCCACACGTCTCACAGTGGATGATTGGGATTGGCGTACCCCAGTATCGCTGGCGGCTGATCAGCCAGTCGCGAAGTCGATACGTAGTGGTGCGCTTGCCAGCGCCAGCCTTCTGCACCGAGGCGACCGCCTGCTCGAATGAGGCGGGCCAGGCGACTCCGCTCCACTCCCCACTGTTCACCGCAACGGCGGCACCATCACCCTTATCGGCATACGGGAGCTGCACCGCCTCTGGTGTGTCGGCGAGTTCCGCTGGGGCGACTACGGTGCGGATCGGAAGGTTGAACTGTTGCGCAAATTCGAAGTCGCGCTCGTCGTGCGCGGGAACCGCCATGATCGCACCTGTGCCGTAACCGGCCAAGACGTAGTCGGCGATCCAGATCGGGATCTCTTCGCCGTTCACTGGATTTACGGCGAACGCACCTGTAGCCACGCCGCTCTTCTCCTTTGAGGTTGAGAGGCGATCAATCTCAGACTTGCGCTTCGTTGCCTCAATGTACGCGTGGACGGCGTCACGCTGATCTGGCGAGGTGATCTTCTGCACCAACTCATGCTCAGGAGCCAGCACCATGAAGGTTGCACCGTGCAGCGTGTCTGGTCGGGTGGTGAAGACGCGCACCTTCTCGCCGCCAGCGTGGTGCGCCGACTTCGCCACCGTGAAGTCGACTTCGGCACCTTCAGACTTGCCGATCCAGTTCGTCTGCATGGTACGGATCGGCTCGGGCCAGTTGATCCCTTCGAACGAGAGGAGCTCATCGGCGTAGTCGGTGATCTTGAAGAACCACTGCGTCAGGTCGCGCTTGGTGACAGGCGTCGAGCAGCGCCAGCAGATGCGATCAACGCCCTCCACCTGCTCGCGTGCCAGGGTCACCTGACACGACGGGCACCAGTCAACGGGCGCCTGCTTCCGGTAGGCGACGCCTTTCTCATAGAACTTCAGGAAGATCCACTGGTTCCAGCCGAAGTAGCTGGGATCACAGGTGACCACCTCTTTTGACCAGTCAAATGAGGCACCCATGCTGCGCAACTGCCGGCGCATGTTCTCCATGTTCGCCACCGTCCACTCGCGCGGATGGATCTTGCGCTTGATCGCCGCGTTTTCTGCGGGAAGGCCGAATGCGTCAAAGCCAACGGGGTAGAAGACGTTGAAGCCTTTCATGCGCTTGTAGCGGGCGAGCGCGTCGGTCGGCGTCTTTACATACCAGTGACCGATGTGCAGGTCACCGGATGGATACGGCCACATCGTGAGCAGGTAGTAGCGCGGCTTGGACGCGTCCGTGAGGTTCGTGGTGTGAAGGCCGAGCGACTCCCAGTGCGACTGCCAGCGCGGCTCAATCTCGCGAGGATCGTATCGCTCCAAACGATCGTCTAGATCAACCACAGGTCGGGGCCCCTCTCCTTCTCAAGCGTACCCGCGAGCGAGTCTACGCCGCGAGTTGCTTGGTGGAGCTAAAGGGATTCGAACCCTTGACCTCTTGCATGCCATGCAAGCGCTCTACCAACTGAGCTATAGCCCCAAGGGGGGCGAGTGTATCAGGAGCGTTCACGCCCCACGATCGGGAGAAGGAGGAGTGCGCCCGCCACGAGGAGGAGGGCACCAGCAAATGGGGTGAGCCCAACGATCATTGTGGTCAGCGTGCCGCCAAGGATGGGACCCGCCGAGATCCCCAGGTCAAACGAAAGATTGAATGCGCCGCTGGCACGACCGCGCTCTCCTGGCTCCGTTGCAATGGCCACCGCGCCTGCTGCGGCGGGGAAGATCAGCCCATACCCAATGCCGTACAAGATCATGGCCACCAGATCCACTTCGAGCGTTGGGCTCACGGCAAGCATGAGGAGTGCAACGAAGATTGCTCCGAGACCAACAAGGGAGATGCCGAATGGACCGCGACGGTCCACACGTCCTGCGAATCGACTCAACATGATCACGATGGCGACGAGGCCGAAGACACTGAAGAGACCGCCGCTCGCCCCAGTTGCATAGCGGAGCGCGCCCTCAGTGTCTCGCCCCATCTCAATCGCGCGCTGGAAGAGACCATCTTTGATGAATCCTGTGATGGAGCCGACCGCCGCCTCCAAACCGAAGATCGCAAGGAGCGCGACGCGTAGATTACGGTTCTCCAGAATCCGTCGCCACACACCAGGGGTTCGGACGCGCGCAGCGGATGGCGCAAGCGTCTCTGGTAGAAGTGGGAGCACGGCGAGAAGGCCGCCCGCAATCAGCAGTGCGAGTCCAATGAAGACGGCGTTGATCCCTGCAGCGTTGGCAACGAGTGCCGCACCGGCTGGTCCGACCACGGCCGCCACGCCGATCAGTGCACCCGCACGACCAAGCGTCTTGCCGCGCTCGCCGGGTGCCGCGACGTCGCCGAGAAGCGCGAAGAGCGCAGCGGCCAGCATCCCGCCAGAGGCGCCGTGCACCACGCGCGCAGCTAGGAAGAGTGGAAGCGAATCTGCGAGCGCATAGACCGCGATTGCAATGGGGCTGATCACAAGTGCCCCCACCACTACGCGCCGTCTGCCAATGCGATCGGCGAGCACCCCGCCAATTGGATTAAATGCGAGGTTCGCAAGCGAATAGGCGGCGATCGCAATACCCACCAGGAAGGGTGTCCCGCCGAGCGCTTGCGCGCGTGGGCCGATCACGGGGAGAAGGGCAAAGTTGTCGATGAACGTGAGGAAGACCGCGATATAGATCGCGGTACGACTTCTGCGGCCGAGGGGTGTTGCAGGCATGTGCAGAGCATCGCACACCGCTGCGCTTTCGGTTGCGTTGCAGAGGCGTGCGACTGTTGCGTGCCACAATAGTGCGCGTGAGTGACCAAGAGGTTACGCGATTTCCGTACACGCTCGTGCGAAGTCCGCGCGCGCGCAGGCTAACGCTGCATATCGATCCAGAGCGCGGACTCGAGGCGGTGGTTCCCGCACGCATCGGTGAAGCGCGCGCGCGTCGCGAAGTTGAAGCCTTTATTGCGGAGCGCGCCCGTTGGGTGGAGCGTTCACTTGTAGAGCTGCGCGAGCGGCGCTCTGCACTTGGAACGGATGGTCAGCTCGTCCTTGGTGGGCTCATCCCTTATGCAGGACGTGCTCATCGTATTCGCGCTGCAGCGGTCGGTGCGATTAGTGTCGCCGGCGGCGAGATCCTTGTACCAGAGAAGGTTGCGAGCAGCGAGACGCTTCTTCGCGCCCGTCTGACCACATGGTTACGTCGGCGTGCGCGTAGCGTTGCCGAGCAGATGATTGCCGTCTATGCACCAGAGATGCGCGTGAAGCCTACGCGCCTGCGCATTGCAGATCAGTCGTCGCGCTGGGGGAGTGCATCAGCCGACGGAACGATCTCTCTTTCATGGAGACTCGTGATGGCGCCCCCCTCCTGTTTTGAGGCGGTGATCGTCCACGAACTGGCGCACCTGCGGGCGCGTGGTCACGGCGTCCGTTTCCGTCAGATCGTGGAGCGGCATCTTCCCGACGAGTCGACCCGAATGCGAGAGCTCCAGCGACTCACTCCCGCGCTCGCCGCAGTGCGCTAGCGGCGCCTCGTTCTCCCCCGCACCGCAGCACGCTCGTCGGCCTTTCTGATGATTGCCTTTGTAATGCGCTTGATCAACGTAATTGGCAGCTCGTGGTCAGGGGTGAAATGGATTGTGGTGCCTGCGATCTTGAAGTCAGCAAGTTCAGCGGCAAACTCTCGACCCGTGTGACCTGGGTAGAGGCTGAGGCCTCCCCGTCGAGCACCGCAGTGGATGCGGGCGCCGTTCGGAAACACGATGCCGATCACCCCATAGGAGATTGCCGCTCTTCCACCAGGCCCAGCGGCGAGGGCTGCATCACGGACCCTCCGCAGGCTCTTCGCCTCCTTGGCTGGGAGCGCGTCAAGATATTCGCGGACGGTCGCCACAACACCTCCAACGTAGTGTGGTGGTGGAGCTGAGGGGATTCGAACCCCTTACCTCTACAATGCGAATGTAGCGCTCTACCAACTGAGCTACAGCCCCACGGAAGCGGCAGAATAGCACGCAGGCGGCTAGCATCTGATCATGAGTCCCCTTGCCCTTGGCCTCCTCTCCGCTGCCCTCTGGGGGGCGACCGACCTCATCACGACGTATGTGGGTCGACGGATCGGGTCGCTCCGCGTTGTGGTCATCGCGGTCAGCACCTCGCTCGTTCTCGCAGGAAGTGTGGCGGTCGCCCGTGGCGCGCTCACGCAGATCTACGACCCGGTAATCGTTGGGGCAACGCTCCTCATGGGGGTCGGCGCCGGCATCTCATACATTGCCGTCTTCACCGCGTTTCGCCTCGGCCCACTGAGCGTCGTTTCTCCAACGATCTCTGCCTACGGCGCACTCTCCGCCTTCCTTGCCGCACTCTTCCTTGGTGAGCAGCTCACTACCGCGCATGTGGGCGGCGTGATCGCAGTCGGCGGCGGGATCGTCCTCCTTGGAATTCGCACCACAGGGAGCGGTCGAGAGCGCCGCGCATCGCTCGCGAGTCCCGGCGTTGCCTTTGCGCTCGTCGGCCTTCTCTTCTTCGCCGTGATCACCGTGCTGCTGACAATTCCGATCAAAGAGTACGGCTGGAGCACAGCGATCACGCTCTCGAGGATCGGGAATTTTGTCACGGTCTGGATCATCCTCGGCGTGATGCGTGCGAAGCGGAAGTCGCTCCCTCGCTGGGGTCGAACCGACCTGCTTGGTGAGGGTCACGCCATGACGCGCGGTGGGATCCTCCTTGCGGGGATCGTTGGCGTGGGCGACACGATTGCCTTCTTCGTCTTCGCCGCCGCACTTGAGGTGGGACCGACCTGGGTTGTTTCACTCTTGAGCTCGCTTGGGCCGATCATCGTGGTGCTCGGTGGCTACATTGGCTATCAGGAGCGGCTCCGCCTCCCCCAGCTCGCCGGGCTCGCGCTGATCTTGGTTGGGATCGTCCTCGCCACCCTCCCAGCATAAAACGAACATCTGTACTAATATGAGCCCAGGGCGGGGGCAGTATCCTCACAAGGTGTTGCCCCATCTTGGCCTCCGCCCAACTCCACCTCTCAGCCTCCTCGCACTTCCGCTGCTGCTTGCTGTGGCGGCGTGTGGCGGCGATGTGGCGGTCACCCCGAGCGGCAACGCCTCATCCGCTGCGGTAATCAACAGCGAGTACGGACGCATCTGGGGGCGTCTCCCTGCCGATTTCCCCCTCCTTGCGGAGGGGAGTGCGGAGATTCGACTCGACGTTCTCGCGAGCGGCGCCATCTTCAGTCGACAGAGCGTAGAGACTGCCGTCCGCTCTTCCGTTGACGAATTGCGACGCCTCGCCTGGGAGGTGGCCGAGCCGGTAAAGCGAGACGGCCGCGTTGAGATCAATGCGGCACGCGATGACGGAGCATGCACCGTTACGGTGACCGTGGAGTCTCTTGGATCGCGAACGTCGCTTGTCGTTTATCTTAGTGAGGGGTGCCCCGCTCCCTAGCAGTGACATTCAAATGTATGGAGGAAGAAGATGCCACCGAAGCTGAAGCGCAACGAGATCCTGAAGCCACTACTCCTCGTTGGCGGCCTTACACTCGGCATCATCTTCATCATCGCAGCTCAGGTGAGCGCGCTTTAGACGTTTCGTTGCAGCGGCGGCAGCTTGACGTGCCGCCTGCGCGTTGTTAGCGCCGACCGCCACCCTTCCCGCGCTCCGCGGCGTCTCTTCGCTGGTCGCGAGCGTTTGGACGAGGCGACATTGCGCGAAGGAAGCGTCCATACCACCCAGCAAACGCGCCCGCGAAGATTCCAGAGACGGCTACACCGTAGAGGTCACCGGCGAGCGCTCCAATGTTGTTGAGATTTGCAAGATTGTTGTTGAGGAATGCGGCAACTGGATTACCTTCTGCAAGGCCTGATAGGTCTGCAGCACTTCCTACGACCAGGGATCCGGCATACGTCAGCACCCCAAAGATTCCTCCGAGCATCCAGGAACCTCGACGCGTCAGCATCCCTCCCATGAAGGCCACAACAAATGCTGGGGGGAGCAGCACGGTTTGCACGGCGAGCTGCGTGAAATTGGAGTTGATCGTGCCAGGCTGGATGCTGATGGCGACCGTTGCCAACGTCGCAATCAGCGGAACAAAGAAGGCGCGCGTGCGCAGGATTGAAGGGAGCGCACGAAGGTCATCCTTGAACGGGATTCGTCCAAAGGATCCACGGAACGCTGCACGGAAGCCGATGCCAGTTTGGGCGCGTGGCTGCGGAGCGCTGGGCTTGACCGCGAGATCCGCGGGGGTCTCAGCAACCGCCGGCTGATCGCCTACAGCCGCTCGTTCTCGTGCCGCGATGCGTCCGCGGCGTCGAGCCTCTGCTCGATCCTTTGCGTGTCGTGAACTCATTGCTCCTCCTTATATGCTGCCGCCTCAATCCTAGACGCTCCTCCGCTTCAGTACGACAGCGATACGGGTCCAACCAGATACTTTGCCCTCCTATCCGCCCAACACGAGGGGACGCGATGCAACGGTCCGCACTTTTTTCTTTCGTGCTCTTCACACTGCTCACGGCCCAACTTGCGTTCCCAGACACTGTTCGTGGCGAAGAACGAGCGCCACTCCTTCTGAGCGAGATCCTCACTGGTGGAGCAACCGCCGTTGACGAGTACGTTCGTATTGAGGCAAGCGGAGCGCTCCCGATTGACCTCATTGACATTGAACTGGTCTACATCAGTGCAAGTGGCCTCACGACAAGACGTCTCGTAAGCCTCGCAGCGGTTGGAAGGCTGATGCCTGGGGACTCGCTACTCTTCGCGCACTCACTCGGTCAATACAGTGCCTCTGCGCGCCTCACGTGGAGCGACGGGATATCGAGTAGCGGCGGTGTGCTTCAGCTTCGCCGGGTGGGAATGACCCCCGACGTCCTTGACGCGGTGGCGTGGGGGAGTGCCACACTCACCGCTGGGGGCGAGGGGCTGCCGGTACTCGTTTCATCAGCTGGGACTCCGTTCATGAGAGCACGCAGTACAACTGGAGCACTTATCGACAGCAACATGAATCGCGAAGACTTTGCCGCGCAAGTCCCTCCGACCATCTCACCAACCGCCTCTCCACTTCCCACGCCGTTGCCGACGCCCACGTTGAGCCCTACGCCGACACCATCAAGTACTCCGCCTCCAGCGGCGCTCGCGGTGGGTGAGGCGCGTGCTGCGCAGATCGGCACACAAGTCCGTGTTCGTGGAGTGATCACTGCACTTCCGGGAGAGCTGGCGGAGCCACTACTCGCGGCAATCCACGACCCACTCGATGGCAGTGGGCTGTTCGTGTTACTCCCACCGACGTTCGCTGGTCTGATGCGCGGTCAACTTGTCGAGATGAGTGGGCTCCTTATGCTGCGCAGACAAACGCTGACGCTGGTTGCAACAGCGGCGCCCCTTCTTGCTGGGAGCGCGAGCCCCCCTCTTCCGTTAGCGGTGAAGCGGCCTGCAGTGGGAGCATGGGCGTGGGAGGCGTGGGAGGGGCGGCGCATCCGCGTCGAAGGGGTCCTCGCTGGGAGCCCCTCCTCGCTCGCGGATGGAGCGGTCAGCCTCAGGCTTCGTCTCAGTTCCGGAGAGGAGCTGCTCGCCGCGGCGAGTAGCAGCGTGGCCCTGACCCTGCCCGCAGCGCTCCAGGAGGCGGGTCGGCGCGTGCGCATGGAGGGCCTGATTCATCAGCGCGGCTCCGTCAGCGGCGGAGGCTACCGGCTCTGGCTCGACCCCCACATTGGGCTCGCGCTAGCTCCTCTGCCACCCTCAGGCGAAGCGGAGACGGGGGCTGCTGACGAAGCAACGGCACGAGTGGTGCCAAACCCACTTCCACTTGGCACGCCCACGATTGCAGTCCCCCTCGGGGCGGAGCGTGGTTGGCTGCGCGAGATTGTTACATCTCTTCGAGTGGACGAGGGACGGCTGGAGCTCTGGCGTGACGGAGTGGTCAGGCTGGTCGTGCTCCCGTCGTGCGGGGAGCCTGTTGACCACGAGGGGGCGGCTCCCTATCCTAATCCTCGGTGATTGCTCGTGGTCCCCTTCGTGGGACCAGGGGCGCTCCGCGGTCGGCATGTTGCCGGACGCGCTCTATGCCCCGAGTGGGGTTGTAGTGGACCGCGCGGAGGATGCGCGACCCAAGGGAGGTTCTGAACATGCCTGAGGTGTATTGCGTTAAGTGCAAGGCCAAGCGAGAGGCCATTGACACGAAGAAGGTCACGATGAAGAACGGCAAGCCAGCACTCTCCGGCGTCTGCCAGAAGTGCGGCACGAAGGTCTTCAAGATCGGTGGCTGATTTTCAGCTCGCGCTCGCGTAACCGCGAACGCATAGCGGCCTGACGGCCCTCGACCGGGAGACCGGGCGGGGGCCGTGCCGCTTCTCACGGGCGACTTATCCACAACATACCTGACGACTTATCCACAACTACGACGTACGCGTTACGCCTCACCGAAATGGTGAATGAACGGAGACCCACAGATGCAGCCACCCGCTGACGCAACCGTGCTCGCGCTTGATCTCGGTGGGACGCAGGTGCGCGCCGCACTCGTTCGCGCGGACGGTGCGCGCCTCGGTCGCGCCGCAACACCAACACCGGTAGAAGATGGGCCAGCCGCCATCGTTGCGGCATGCATCAGCACGCTGCAACTCGCACGAGAGAGCGCTGCACGCGAAGAGCCAGATGCCCTGAGGCGGTTAGTAGGCGTGGGGATCAGCGCGCCGGGCCCGCTGAATCCGTGGACTGGGATCGCGGTGGAGCCCGCGAACCTTGGTCCACGCTTCCCTGGCACCGATCTCGCGGGTCCGATCGCTGCCGCACTCGGACTCCCCGCATTCCTTGAGCACGACACAAAGGTTGCGATCCTTGGTGAGTGTGCATTCGGTGCGGGGATCGGGATTGATGACCTGATGTATCTCACGATCAGCACGGGGATTGGTGCCGCAGCGCTCAGCGGAGGACACCTCCTCACCGGCCCGGATGACACCGCACTCGAGCTCGGTCATGCGCCAATCTCGCTCGATGGCCCACGTTGCACATGTGGAGGGTCTGGCCACCTTGAGGCGCATGCTGCGGGCTGGGCGATCGCAGCTGCGGGTGCCGCCTCTGCCGCGAGCGGCGAGAGTCCGTGGCTTGCAGCGTGGCAAGGGGCGCACCCCCAGGAGGAGGTAAGCGCAAAGCTGGTCGCTGAGGCGGCTGCGGCTGGGGACGCCGTTGCCGATGCAATCCTTGAGCACGCCATCATGGCGATCGGGCGTGCGGTGGCTGGCTACGTAAACTCCTTCAATCCGGTGCGAATCATCATCGGAGGCTCGCTCGCCCAGGCACACTGGCCTCGGCTCGCCACGCGGATCAGCCGTGAGATCAGTGAGAATGCCTTCAGCGTCCCTGGCCGCCGAGTGAGCGTCGTTCCTGCAGCGCTTGGCGGGGACGTGGGCCTCGCAGGCTGTCATCCTGTGGTGACGGGTAGGCTCGGCAACGCGGCATGGGATCGGGCCGTTATTGCGAACAGAGCGCTGAAATAGCGAGGGAGACGTAGTGGCAATTCGCGTGGGGATCAACGGATTCGGTCGCATCGGGCGTCAGAGTCTCAAAGCGCTCATTCAGCGTGCCCCAGGTGTTGAAGTTGTTGCAGTCAATGACCTCGCTGGTGCAGAGATCAGCGCTCTGCTCTTCAAGCACGACTCAACGTATGGCGCATACGCAGGAAGTGTTGAGAGCGATGGCGAAAGCCTTCTGATCGACGGCAAGCGCATCAAGGTCCTCTCTGAGAAAGATCCCGCCGCACTCCCGTGGGGCGAACTCGGCGTAGACATTGTCATTGAAGCAACGGGAGTGTTCACCGATGCAACAAAGGCAGCGGCACATCGCAGTGCTGGTGCAAAGAAGGTGGTGATCAGTGCTCCCGCAAAGAACGAGGATGTGACGGTCGTCCTTGGTGTCAATGACAAGCTCTATGACCCAGCCGCGCACCACATCATTTCCAACGCAAGTTGCACGACGAACTGCCTTGCCCCCGCCGTCAAAGTTGTCATGGATGCCTTCGGGATTCGGCGTGGCCTTATGACAACCATGCACAGCTACACCAACGATCAGCGCATTCTCGACGTTTCGCATAAGGACCCACGTCGAGCTCGTGCCGCAGGTCAGAACATGATTCCAACCACCACCGGCGCCGCGACAGCGTTGTCGCTGGTGATCCCTGAGATGAAAGGTCGCTTTGACGGCTACAGTGTGCGGGTGCCAACGCCGACCGTGAGCCTGATTGACTTCACTGCTGAGCTCGAGCGTCCAGCGACGATCGCGCAGTTGAACGACGCATTCCGTGCGGCCGAGCGGGGGCCGATGAGCGGCATCCTCGGTGTTTCAGACGAACCACTGGTCTCTTCGGATTTCCGCGGAGACTCGCGCTCCGCAATCATCGACGCCCAGAGCACCATGGTGATGGATGGAACCTTTGCGAAAGTGGTCGCCTGGTACGACAACGAGTGGGGCTACGCGTGTCGCATTGCCGACCTCGTGCAGATGATGGTCACCCGTGGCTGAGAAGAAGGGCATCCTTTCGCGCCTCTTCAAGGCCCCGGCGCCTGCGAAGCCGACACCGAAGCCTGCAACGAAACCCGCAGCGAAGCCCGCGGCCAAGCCGACACCGAAGCCCGCACCGAAGCCTGTAGCGAAGCCTGCAACAAAGCCTGCTGCTAAGCCTGCAGCGAAACCTGCGGCAAAGCCCGCAACGAAACCTGTAGCTAAGCCAGCGGCGAAGCCCGTATCCAAGGCGGAGGCCAAGCCCGTGGTCAGAACGGCCACGCTGGTTCCGCCGAAGCCTTCTGCGGGGAAGCCCGGAGTAAACCTTGGCGCGCCGAAAATGGCGCCGAGCCGGCCCGCGAATCGGCCGCAAGTGAAGCCTGGGCCGCCACTTCCACCGAAGGGGGCGACACAGGCGTCAGGGGCATCGGCTGGTGGTCCGAGCCGCCCTGCAAATCGCCAGAGCGCGAAGCCAGTGTCGAAGTCACCGAATACGCCCGCGACCGCGACGCCGGTTGCTCGTGTAGCACCGCGCCAGCGGCCGTTCAGCGGTGGCCCGAGGCGCATTGCGACCAACATTTATTCGGCCACTGGGAAACGAACCATTCGCGAACTTGATGCTCGCGAGATGCGCATCCTCTTGCGCGTTGACTTCAACGTGCCGCTCTCGGATGGGAAGGTCGTTGACGACTCGCGCATTCGGGCGACGGTGCCGACGATCAAGGCGCTCCTTGAGGATGGCGCCTCTCTCGTCATCGCGTCACACTTAGGTCGACCAGATGGGAAGGTGGTTGACGGACTGCGCCTTCGCCCCGCGGCCGAGCGACTCGCGCACCACCTTCAGATGATGGTTCCAACAAGTGGCGACGCACTCGGCGGAGGGACCGAGGATGCGGTGAAGCGCCTGCGCCCGGGCGAACTCCTCCTCCTTGAGAACGTGCGCTTCCACGCGGGCGAAGAGAAGAATGACCCCGCGTTCGCCGCAAAACTCGCCTCATATGCAGATGTGTTTGTGAACGATGCCTTCGGCGCCGCACATCGCGCACACGCGAGTACGGTTGGTGTTGCTGGCATCCTCCCTTCGTACGTTGGCCTTCTCATGGAGAGTGAGGTGGAGGCGCTTTCCAACTTGCTCGATAAGCCGAGCCGCCCCTTTGCAGCGATCGTCGGTGGGGGGAAGGTTTCAGGAAAGGTCGCGGTCCTCGAGGCGCTGGTCCAGAAAGTGAACCTCCTCATCCTTGGCGGCGGGGTGGCGAACACGTTCTTGGTTGCGTCTGGACGAAGCGTCGGCAAGAGCCTCTATGAGTCCAAGATGGTCGAGCATGCACGCCGGATCTTGAAACTTGCAGCGGAGCGCGGAGTGAAGGTGCTCCTCCCGGTTGACGGTGTTGTTGCAAAAGAGGTCACGCGCGGAACAGAGTTCAAGGTGGTTTCCACTGAGAAGCTCCCCGCAAGCTGGCACATGGTTGACCTTGGACCTGACTCCATCTCTGCGATGCGGGATGCGCTCGCTCCCGTAAAGACCATTCTCTGGAACGGCCCGCTTGGAGTGTTTGAGATCCCAGCGTTCGGCACCGCAACTCGAGAGCTTGCGAAGCTCGCTGCGGAGAAGGCGGAGGCTGGCGCGACGGTGGTGGTGGGAGGCGGCGATAGCATTGCAGCGCTTCAGCAGCTCGGTCTTGCTGGAAAGATGACCCACATCTCCACGGGGGGCGGCGCATCCCTGGAATACCTTGAGGGGCGCGATCTTCCAGGACTGGCTGTCATCCCAACGGCAGGCTCTCCGTTTGAAACCATGCCGATCCTTTGGCAGGAGCCGAAGCTAGAGAAGCGGCCCGCTCCGAAACCGAAAGCGCCTGCAAAGAAGAGCGAATGAGCGATCGAATCGCGCGGTTGCACGCGCGCGAGATCCTTGACTCTCGCGGGAATCCAACGATTGAGGTTGAGGCGCATCTTGAGAGCGGTGCATCTGGGCGCGCCGCGGTCCCCTCTGGCGCAAGCACCGGCGCGCATGAGGCGATTGAGCGACGAGACGGTGACAAGAGTCGCTACGGCGGCAAAGGGGTCCTCCACGCCGTGGCATCCGTCAATGGTGAGATCGCGGATGCACTCGCAGGTGTCAGTGTGGATTCTCAGCAGGGTCTTGACGCGCAACTGGTCGCCCTTGACGGAAGCCCAAACAAAGGTCGTCTAGGTGCTAACGCACTCCTCGGTGTCTCGCTCGCCGTGGCGCACGCGCGTGCCGCTGAGGAAGGTGTGGAGCTCTTTGAGTCGCTTGGTGGCGAAGGCGCGATCACACTTCCCGTTCCGCTCCTCAACATACTGAACGGCGGCAAACATGCGGAGAACTCAACGGATTTCCAAGAGTTCATGGTTGTTCCGTTTGGTTTCGATTCCTATCGCGAAGCACTCCGCGCAGGTGCAGAGATCTTCGCGGCGCTACGTACACACCTACATGACCGTGGCCTTGCAACTGGACAGGGAGACGAGGGTGGATTTGCACCGAGCCTCCCTTCGAACGAAGCGGCGCTCGACGCGCTGATGACGGCGATTGAGCGCGCAGGCTACGCACCTGGCGAGCAGGTTGGGATTGCGATTGATGCCGCCGCTACCGAACTGCTTACGGAGGGTGGTCAGTACACCCTTGCTCGTGAAGGGCGAACGCTCTCGAGCGGCGAGTTGATTGAGCTCTGGGCATCATGGTGCGCGCGATATCCAATCCTGAGTCTTGAAGACGGGCTTGGAGAGGATGACTGGAGTGGCTGGAGTGCGCTGGTGAAGCAGATCGGCGGCTCTGTGCAGATCGTTGGTGATGACCTGCTCGTGACAAACGTCGCGCGCATCGAACGCGCCATAGGTGAGCGCGCCGCAACAGCGCTGCTGGTAAAGCCGAATCAGATCGGCACGCTGAGCGAAACCTTGGGGGCAATCGAAGCCGCTCGTGGCGCTGGTTGGTCTGCGATTCTCAGTCATCGCTCTGGCGAAACGGAAGACACCACCATTGCCGATCTTGCGGTGGCGACGAATGCGGGCCAAATCAAGACGGGAGCCCCTTCGCGATCTGAGCGTGTTGCCAAATTGAATCGACTTCTTCGTATTGAGTCAATCCTCGGTGCGCGTGCGGTCTACCCAGGGCGACGCGCACTTGCGCAGGTGGCCAAGTGAACCGCTACGTGGATCGCGGCGCACATGTTGCCGCGATTGTCGGCATTGGAATGGCGTTGACGATCGCCGTGAGCTTCTTGATGGTGATCCCAATTGATCCTGCGTATCTGATCCTCGCTCCACTTTCTGGTTTGCTGATCGGTTGGTACGGGAATCAGCGCGCTGAGCAGATTCGAAGCCGTCCTGGTCGCATCCTTGCGAACGCTGCCTGGAGTGGACTCATCACCGGGCTCACCTTTGCACTCCTCTTCCTCGCAGTGAAACTCTTCTTCTTCTCGCTCGACCCTGGCTACCGCGACGAGAGGAGCGGTGGCGCGCTCACCTGTGAGGCTGGCCCCGCCTGCGTCTATGCGCGATATCAGGCAGCAGATGGCGGCGCCGACGCGTTGACCGAAGAAGGGATCACGGATCTGGCGAGCTTTACCGACTGGTACTGGAGCGGTCAGTTGGGGAGCGCGCAACTCTTAGTCGGGAGCACGATGGCAGCTGCGCTACTCGGCGGACTTCTCTATCTGCCAGGCGCACCACGGACCGCACGCAACGCGAGCGATACCGAAACGCTGTAGCGCGGAGCGTGCACGCGACAAACGTCGCGCGGGTTACTCGCTCTTCGCGCTCTTCTTCGCTGGGGCCTTCTTAGCGGCGGGCTTCTTGGCAGCAGGCTTTGCGGCGAGTGCCTTCGCCTCAACCGCCTTCGCGGCTGCCGCCTTGGTCGCTGCCGCGCGCTTCGCGCCGGAGATCGCCGCCTTCTTCTTTGCCTTCTTCACCACGATCGCGGTGGTGGTGCCGGTTGGGCTCGCCTTTGCAGCGGCCGCCTTCTTGGCGAGTCGTGACTTACGTCGAGCGGCGGCATTCTTGTGGATCGCCCCACTCTTTGCGGCACGGTCGAGCGCGCTTGCTGCGGCAGAGACTGCGGCATTGGCATCACCCGTCTTCTTCCCCGTAAGGATGGCAACGGCGCTCGTAACGCGGCTCTTCGCCTCAGTGCGCTTCGGCTGCTGAACGGCACCGCGTCGGGCGGAGGCGCGAACCTCCTTGAGGGACTGCGGCGTTCGTGCGCCCTTGTACTTGCGAGGGGTCTTTCCCATTTCGATCACTCCATCAACTTCAGGGGCCCAGAGCGAGCCGTCGGGCGATCGTAGCAGAGGGGAGCCCCTCGCCGGCCAAGGCGGGAGCATGCGCTGCTGGGCGGCGCGGAGGTCGACCGACGGTAAGTGCCGCTCCATGCGATTCTTGAGGGGATATGAGCGACATTCCCCAGTCCCGACTGCGCAACTTCAGCATCATCGCGCACATTGACCACGGCAAGTCCACGCTTGCCGACCGGTTGATGGAGGCAACCCACACCGTGGATCCGCGCCAGATGACGTCACAGATGCTCGACTCCATGGATCTGGAACGGGAGAAGGGGATCACGATCAAGGCACGCGCGGTGCGCTTGGAGTACGCAGCGGCCGATGGGCTCACCTACGGTCTCAACTTGATTGACACGCCGGGGCATGTGGACTTCGCGTACGAAGTCTCGCGCAGCTTGCAAGCCTGCGACGGCGCGATCCTCGTGGTGGATGCGAGCCAAGGGATTGAGGCGCAGACCCTCGCAAACGTCCATCTCGCCATGAAGATGGGCCTCGTCATCATTCCCGTGTTGAACAAGATTGACCTCCCTGCATCGGACCCAGAGGCGGTGATGAACGAGTTGGAAGAGACGCTCGCCATCCCACGCGAAGAGGTGATCCTCGCCTCGGCGAAAGAGGGGAAGGGGATTCCCGAGATCCTTGAGGCACTAGTCAAGCGCATCCCTGCGCCGAGTGGCCCGCTCGATGCGCCGCTGAAGGCGCTCGTCTTTGACTCGCACTACGACACCTACAAAGGCGTGGTCAACTACATCCGCGTGCAAGAGGGTCGTCTCAGGGTCGGCGAAGGGATCACCATGATGGGCTCTGGCGCGCAGTGCGTTCCAGTTGAGCTCGGCTACTTCCGACCGCAACACGTGCCAGTGCAGGTGTTGCAAGCGGGTGAGGTTGGCTACGTGGCGACCGGCTTGAAGAGTGTGCGCGACGCGCGCGTTGGCGATACCGTCACCACAACGGCAAACCCCGCAGTATCACCACTCCCTGGATATCAGGTTGCGCTTCCGCTCGTCTTCGCCGGGCTCTATCCACTGAGCGGAGACGACTATCCGGCGCTGCGCGAGGCACTTGAGAAGTTGCACCTCAACGATGCGAGCTTCACCTTTGAGGCTGAATCATCTGCAGCACTCGGCTTCGGCTTCCGCTGCGGCTTTCTCGGCCTGTTGCACATGGAGATCGTGCAGGAGCGTTTGGAGCGTGAGTTCAACCTGCAGTTGATCGCGTCGGCACCATCGTGCAAATACCAGGTGCACCTCAGCAACGGCAAGGGGGAGCTGCTGATCAACAACCCGGCACAGTTGCCGAGCCCGAACCATATTGATGAGATTCGTGAGCCGTGGGTGAACGCCTCGATTGTCACGCCATCCAACTACATCGGCACGATCATGGACCTTTCCACAGATAAGCGTGGCATCTTCGATGGGATGGAGTACCTCGATGAGAAGCGCGTAGTGATGCGCTTCCAAATCCCGCTTGCCGAGCTGATCGTGGACTACTTCGACCAGCTCAAGAGCAGGACGCAAGGGTATGCGTCGCTCGACTACGTCGAGTCGGAGTATCGGGTCGCACCGCTCGTCAAGCTCGACATTCTGGTGAATGGCGAGCCAGTAGATGCGCTGAGCACCATCATCCACCGCGACCGAGCGCAGGGCTCCGGACGCAACCTTGCCTCCAAGCTAAAGGAGCTGATCCCGCGCCAGATGTTTGAGGTGCCAATCCAGGCGGCGATCGGAGGGACGATCATTGCGCGTGAGACGGTGAAGGCGGTGCGAAAGAACGTGCTCGCCAAGTGCTACGGCGGAGATATCACGCGAAAGAAGAAACTCTTGGAGAAGCAGAAGGAGGGGAAGGAGCGGATGAAGCGCGTCGGCTCCGTTGAGATCCCACAAGAGGCCTTCCTTGCGGTGCTTCGCACCGATAGTGATTGATCGCAGGCAGTAGCCACGTCACTGCAGTGAGTCAACCCCAACCACCGCGCGGTCTCTACCTTCACGTCCCCTTCTGTCGCTCGCTCTGTCCCTACTGCGACTTTGTGGTGGTTGCAGGTGCTGCCGCCTTTGGGCCGCGTTCACGGATGGGCGGGTATCTGCGTGCAGTGGAGCGCGAGATTGATCTGCGCGCCAGCGCGAGCGACAAGGCATTTGGGGCACTCGGAAGTGCGCTGCGCACGGGCGATGGCACTCGTGCGCCGCTCGAGAGTCTCTATTTGGGTGGCGGTACACCTTCGCTTCTTCCAGAGGAGGCGCTCGCCGGACTGATCGCGCGCGTGCGCGATCGGTTTGGCCTTGCTGACGGTGCAGAGGTGACCTTGGAGTGCAACCCGGGGGCTGATGAGCGCGGCGATGCGCGTGCTGCGGTCCAGGCGGGGGTGACGCGCTTCAGCATCGGCGTGCAGAGTATGAACACGGCGGCGCTGCGCGATCTTGGCCGCCGACACAGTCCAGAAGACGCCGCTGCGAGCGTGACTGCGGCACGAGTTGCAGGCGCGAAGAGCGTCTCCATTGATCTCCTCGCCGATCTTCCCAATGTCTCCCTTGAGTCGTGGGCTGCATCACTAAGTGACGCGATCGCCATCAATCCGGATCACATCAGCGTCTACGCGCTCACCCTCGCCACGGATGGTGCCGACGCAGGGGGTGCCGACGATCGCCTCGCAACGCCTGCGGGCGCGCTTGCGTGGCGCGCCCGCGCTGCCGCGGCACAGGATGAAGAGCGCGGCGCAGAGGAACTAGAGCTACTGGACACCAGACTCCCCGCTGCAGGGTTCAACTGGTACGAGATCAGCAACTGGGCTCGAGAGGGACACGCTTCACATCACAACCGCCTCTACTGGGAGCGCGCCGCTGTTGAAGCGGTGGGGCCAGGGGCGCACGCCTTTGATGGGGCCAGGCGGCGCTGGAACTCGGCGAACCTGGATGCATGGGAGGCGGCGCTTCACGCGGGCGAACTCCCACCCGGCGGAGTCGATGAGCCGTTACGTGAGGAGAGCGCAGCGGCGGAGGTGCTGGTGCTCTCGCTTCGCATGTCGGACGGCGTGAATCGTGAGGAGGCCATGCGCGGTAGATTCGGTGACGCACTGCGCTGGGGCGAGTCGAATGGCCTGCTCGCTGTACATCCAGACGACAGCAGACGAATACAACTGACGTTGCGTGGCCGACTGTTGAGCAACGAACTCTTCTCGCGAATCGTCTAACGGCGCACTGCGCCGCGAAAGGTCAGTTCGGCGCTGCGAGATCTCTCCGAGGGAACTTGTAGAAGGCCCACGCAGCGGAGAGCGCCGCGAGGGTGACGAAGATCAGCGCCTTGGCAGGATCGGCCGTCTGGTCAAGGATTCCCTCCGGTGAGAAGTGATTGAAGAGTGAGAGGAACTGGTACGGCTCCATCACGTCCCAGAATGATCCGAGTACCTCCACGATGTAGTTCGCCATGATCAGTCCCACGGTGATGGCCATGGCGGGAGGCGTTCGGTCAAAGCTGCCACTCGCCGCAATCGCAAACGTGGCGAACGAGCCCCAGAAGAGCGTTCCGGCGGCGAAGAGTGCGGGGAGTTGATCGAACGCGAGCTCACTCGACACACCCGCAATCTGCGCGCCGATCAGAGTTCCGAGGACGTAGGCGGCAGAGGCGAGCGTTGCGCCGATCCAGCCTTCCAGCATCATCGTGGCCATGATCGTGCGCCGTGGGATCGGTCGGCTGAGGAGCAGCTCCAGTGTTCCGCGTTGTCGTTCGCCACTGATCGACCCAACGGTGAGCCCGGCGCTCAGGATGCCGAAGAGTGCAATCGAGATCGGGTGAATGAAGCCTACGGAGATCGTTCCTGAGAGCGTGGAGAAGTTGCCAGGCGGGGTGGGGCGACCGTCAAGCTGGTCCACGAAAGCCTTGTAGATCACGGGGAAGAGGAGGGACCAGAGCACCACCACAGCGAGCCCCACTGCGAGGCGGATTCGGTGTCCTCGAACGAGGCGCCTAAGCAGGACGAAGTTGATCATCGGGACCGCTTCCTTTTCACCGTGGGACGCTTCGCCGCGGGGCGCGTGGTCACCTTGCGCGTTGTTGCTGCGTGCTTCGCTGGCGTACGTCGGGTGCGGCTGAGCGGTGTGGCAACCTCGGGCGCTATCTGTACGGTGTTGCGCGTGCTGTTGCCGTAATACGACATGAACGCCTCCTCAAGGCTTGCCGCCTCAACGAGTAAGTCACGCAGTCCTGCAGCCTGCAGCCGCTTGATGAAGTTCGGAATTGCTGCCGCCTCCGCGTCGCAACTGATGCGAATACCAGACTTCCCTTCAGGGGTGATCTTCAAGCTGCTGATTCCTGCAGAGGCGGTGAGGCGAAGCGGCTTGCGCGCGACGAGCGCTTCGATGCGACGGCGGCGGAAACGCACCAGCGACTCCACGCTTTCAAGCGCAACGAGCTGTCCGCCGCGAACGATTGCCACGCGACTGCAGATGCGTTCAACCTCACTGATGAGGTGACTGCTGAAGAAGACGGTGCGACCGAGTCCAACGCGCTCAAGCAGTAGCTCCTGGAGAGATCGCTGCATCAGCGGGTCGAGGCCTTCGGAGGGTTCGTCAAGGATCAGCAGCTCTGGATCCGTCTCCATTGCTTGCACCACGCCAATCTTCTGGCGCATGCCGCGGCTGTAATCGCGTACCGGTCGCTTCAGGATGCTGTCGCTTAGCTCAAGCGCCTCCATGATGCGATGTCGAAGGAGTGACGGACGGCCGCTCAGCGCGCGCATGTGGTCGAGATATTCACGACCACTCATATAGTCGTAGACGGCAAAGCCAGACGGGAGATAGCCAACACGGCGGCGAATCGCCACAGAGTCCTTCACGACATCAAGGCCGAGCACGCTCGCCGACCCGCTCGTGGGGTGGAGGAAGCCGAGGAGGGTTCTGATCGCGGTGCTCTTCCCAGCGCCGTTCGGCCCGAGGAAGCCGAACAGCTCCCCCTGGCGAATCTCAAGGCTGAGCGACTGTAGGGCCTTGATCTCACCGCTTCGTCCGTAGTGCTTGGAGAGCGCGCGTGTCTGGATTGCGAAGTTCAGATCAGTGGGCATGGGGGCAGTTTACGACTTTGACCCGAAGTGCCAGTTCGCCGTAGACTGATCTTGGCACTCGAAGGGTTCTGAGTGCCAGCATGAAGGGGGTCGACGGGTGCGAAGGCAGCGACGGACGGGACTCTTAGACGACCGGGCCCGCCTCATCCTCCGCGCCCTCGTGGAGGAGCACATTCGTACCGCCCTCCCTGTCGGCTCCGCCTCCATTGCCGCCACCTATCGCCTCGGCGTCTCATCTGCCACGGTGCGCGGGGTCCTCGCCGAACTTGAGGAGCTCGGCCTCGTGGCACAGCCACACACCTCCGCTGGTCGAATCCCCACCGACCAGGGGTATCGAACGTATGCGGTTGAGATCGCCGTTCCGGACGAAGTGACGGAGGTTGATCGACTGATGATCCGCCACCAGTTCGGCCAGGCCGAAGGCGGTGCCGATCAGTGGTTCCGCATCGCGGCGAGCACGCTGGCGCACTCCACCCGCGTCGCCGGTCTCGCCACACCGATGCGCCCCGCATCAGCAAGCCTCCGCCACGTTGACCTGGTGAGCAGTGCCGATCGCCTCGCCACCCTCGTCGCCGTGGTGAGCGACGGCAGCGTACGCCCAACGCTCCTCCCACTTCCAGAGGGCGTTGACCAAGAACAACTCACCAGCATCGCGAATAGGCTGAACGCCAGCCTGATCGGCTGCACGGCGGATCAGATCGATGCACGCGCAGCTGCCCTTGCCGAATCGACCCCTCTGCGCGCCGTCACCCGCAGCGTGATGGAGCGACTCGCCCGGCAGCTTCGCGAGGCAGACGCCGCCTCGGTGGAGCAGGTCTTCAGCGACGGCCTCCTCAACGTGATGGAGGCTCCAGAGTTCGCCGAGAGTGCTCGACTTCGCAACGTATTCACCGCGCTCGAAGGTCGCGGGTATCTCGGGCAGCTCGTTCGCGAAGTCTCGCAGGGGAACAGCGTGCGGCTCTTTATCGGCAGCGAGAATGCGCCGACCGAAATGCACGGAGTCTCACTCGTCCTCGCCCCGTATGGCATCCCAGGCCGCGCCCTCGGCGTGGTCGGGGTGCTCGGCCCAACGCGGATGCCGTACCCCCGCGCGGTGGGGACGGTTCGCTACGTTGCCACCCTCCTTTCGGAGCTGGTCGGCCGCTTCCACGCCGCCTAGCCCGCACCCCTTGACGATCGCTTCTTGCCGTCGTATTCTCGCCCCAGTGAGTTAGCACTCGCATCACGAGACTGCTAACTCGTGCGAGAGGCGGGGCTGAGCCCCGCACAAACACGAAGGAGAAGCGAATGGCAGGACGACCTTGGAGCACAAAGGAGCGCGAGGAGCCAGCTGGGGAGGCGGGCCGAGAGCCGGTCGCCGCTGAACAGGCTGTCTCGGATCAAGCCCTAGACCCTCTCGAGGCTGCCCTGCTGGAGCGGGACGAGCAGATCGCCGCACACCAGCGGACCGCCGCCGACTTCGCCAACTTTCGTCGCCGCACCGCTGAAGAGCGAGAGCGCGAGGCGGGACTGGCGAGCGAAGCGCTCCTCCTGAAGACGCTCGCAGTGGTGGATGACCTTGACCGTGCCCTCGCCTCACTGCCAGACGGGCTGAAGAGCGAGCCGTGGGTTGAGGGGATCGCCGCGATCCATCGCAAGCTTCTTGCCGTCATGGAGAGCGAGTCGGCGCGACCGTACGAGTCGGTCGGTCAGCCATTTGATCCCCGCGATCACGAAGCGGTCGCACAAGTGCCCGGGAGCGGCAAGCCGTCAGGAGAGGTGCTTCAGGAGCACCGCAAGGGCTGGAAGATTCGCGAACGAATCCTTCGCCCAGCGGTCGTCTCTGTTGCGGCCGATTAAACCAACAACTGACTGATTCGCAATGAATTGGAACAAAAGCAACCAGTAGGTGAAAGGAGAAACAAGATGGGAAAGATTATCGGTATCGATCTAGGAACCACGAACAGCGTCGTGGCGGCAATGGTTGGCGGAGAACCAACCGTGATCAGTTCCGCCGAGGGCGGACGCACCGTTCCGTCGGTAGTTGGATTTGTGAAGGGTGGCGAACGTGTGGTGGGGCAACTCGCCAAGCGCCAGGCCGTCACGAATCCGAAGAACACCGTCTTTAGCATCAAGCGCTTCATGGGTCGTCGATTTGACGACGCAGAAGTTACGAAGACGAAGGGTCTCGTTCCATACACCGTTGAGAAGGATGGAAAGAGCGATGGCGTCAAGGTGAAGCTTGAGTCTGGCGAGGCGTATTCCCCGCAAGAGGTTTCGGCAATGATCTTGCAGAAGCTGAAGGCGGACGCAGAGGCATTCCTCGGCGAGAAGATCACCGAGGCGGTCATCACCGTCCCGGCGTACTTCGACGACACGCAGCGACAGGCGACAAAGGATGCCGGCCGCATTGCAGGTCTCGACGTCAAGCGCATCATCAACGAGCCAACGGCGGCAGCGCTCGCCTACGGCCTTGATAAGAAGAGCGAAGAGAAGATCGCTGTCTATGACCTAGGCGGCGGAACGTTCGACATCTCCATCTTGGAGTTGGGCGACGGCGTCTTCGAGGTGAAGTCATCAAACGGCGACACGCACCTTGGCGGCGACGACTTTGACCAGCGCATCATTGACTGGCTGCTCGCCGAGTTCAAGAAGGATCAGGGGATCGACCTCTCCAAGGACCAGCAGGCGCTCCAGCGCCTGAAGGAGGCTGCGGAGAAGGCGAAGATCGAGCTCTCTGGCACCGGCCAGACCGAGATCAACCTGCCGTACATCACGGCAGACGCCACGGGGCCAAAGCACGTTGTGGTCACGCTGACCAAGGCGAAGCTCGAGTCGCTCGTTGCAGATCTCATTGAGAAGACGAAGGCGCCGGTGCTTGCCGCGCTGAAGGATGCGGGCCTGAAGCCATCCGAGATCGACGAGGTCGTTCTGGTTGGCGGAATGACGCGCATGCCAGCGGTGGTTGAAGCGGTGAAGGCGCTCTTCGGCGGCAAGGAGCCATCGAAGGGCGTGAATCCGGACGAGGTGGTCGCGATCGGCGCGGCGATCCAGGGCGGCGTCCTCGCGGGCGACGTGAAGGATGTGCTCTTGCTTGACGTGACACCACTCTCGCTCGGCATTGAGACGCTGGGTGGCGTGATGACGAAGCTCATTGAGCGGAACACCACGATTCCAACGTCAAAGAGCCAGACCTTCTCAACCGCGTCAGACAACCAGCCGCAGGTGGAGATTCACGTGCTGCAGGGTGAGCGCGAGTTCGCAACGGATAACAAGACGCTCGGAAAGTTCATCCTTGACGGGATTCCATCCGCGCCACGTGGCGTGCCGCAGATCGAGGTGACGTTCGACATTGATGCGAACGGCATCCTTGATGTGAAGGCGAAGGATCGCGCGACCGGGAAGGAGCAGCAGGTGCGCATCACCGGCAGCTCCATGCTCGGGAAGGATGATGTGGACCGCATGGTCCGCGAGGCGAAGGAGCACGAGTCTGAGGACAAGGCTCGCCGCGAGGCGGTGGACTTCCGAAATCAGACTGAGGCGCTCGCCTTCCAGGCCGAGAAGACGCTCACCGACCTTGGTGACAAGGTTGATGCGGAGAAGAAGGCTCAAGCCGAAACACTGATCGGTGAGGTTCGCGAGGCGCTGAAGGGCGAGTCGCTCGATCCGATCAAGGAGAAGGCCGAGGCGTTGGCGAAGCTGATGACCGAGATCGGCACCGCCGCCTACGCACAAAACCAGCAGGCCAGCACGCCTGAAGGCGCCGATGGGGCGTCGACGAAGGCCGCCGGCGAGGAGACAATCGAGGGCGAAGCGCAGGAGGTTTAATCTCTCCCAGATGAACCTCTCAACTTCGAACGCCACCGCGCTGATCCGCGCCCGAGGTCTGACAAAGACCTTCGGGCCGCGGACGGCGGTGGACGCCATTAGCTTTGACGTTCGTGACGGCGAGTTCTTCGGCTTCCTTGGTCCCAACGGGGCGGGGAAGACCACGACGATGCGCATGATCGCGGGCGTCTCTCCGCGTACTGCGGGAACACTCAGCATCCTCGGTGGTGATCCGGACACCGATGGTCCTCGCATTCGTGGCCAGATCGGCGTGGTGCATCAGCAGGAGACTCTCGACCAGGAGCTCACGGTCCGCGAAAACCTGCTGGTCTTCGGTCGCTTCTTCGGCCTTCCACACAAAGAGATTGCAGAGCGTGCAGATCAGCTCTTGGAACTATTCCAGTTGTCTGATCGAGCAAAAGATCAAGTTGAGCCGCTCTCTGGCGGCATGAAGCGCAGACTCTCCATCGCCCGTTCGCTGATCAATGCGCCGCGCATCTTGATGTTGGATGAGCCAACGACGGGTCTCGATCCACAGGCGCGACACCTGCTCTGGGATGCCCTGCAGCGGCTGAAGCGCGCTGGCACCACGATCGTCTTGACGACGCACTACATGGATGAGGCGGAGCAGCTCTGCGATCGACTGGTGGTCATGGACCAAGCAAAGATTGTTGCCGAAGGTTCGCCGCGGCAACTCATTGAACAACACGCATCTCGCGAAGTTCTCGAGTTGCGATTCCCAGACGGGACGAGCACCCTCAGCAAGGCGGCGCTCGACGGCATTGGCGATCGCTACGAGCGACTCGCCGAGCGTGTGATCGTTGGCTGTGAAAACGGCGAAGAGGCACATGCACGTGCGCTCGCCAACGGCCTCACGCCCGAGAGCTGGTTGGTGCGCCGCTCAAGCCTTGAGGACGTCTTCCTTCGACTTACCGGCCGGAGTCTCGACGAGTGAGCGCGGCGCAGGTCGCGCCGCGGCGGTCACGCGGGATCTTCTCAACGATCAGCGCCTATCTCCCGCACCCGACCAGGTGGCGCCACGTCACGTACTACATGATCGCCGTCTTCCGCAGAGAGTGGACGGGTTCGGTCTTCTCCGGATTTATCGAGCCACTCGTAGTCCTTGCTGGACTTGGCATCGGCCTTGGGGTGTTGGTGGGCGACCGTGCCGCAGAGATCACTGGCGGCGTCAGCTACGTGGCGTACATTGCGCCCGCGCTGATGGCGAGCCAAGCGATGCAGTTTGGCACTGGTGAAGCGGCGTGGCCGATCCTTGCCCGCATCATGTGGGTGCGCATCTACCACTCCATGGTTGCGACGCCACTCAAGCCGACGGACATCATCGTCGGAGCCATTGCCTTCATGGGTGGGAAGGTCGCATTCGCCGCCACCTTCTTCGCTGGCGTGCTCTTTTTTGCCGGGATCGCAACAAGTGTGCAGGGCGCGCTCGCGATGATCGGTGTTTCCACCCTGACTGGACTTGCCTTTGCGGCGCCGATGACCGCCTACTCCGTGACGCAGAAGACGGATCAGGGATTCGCCGTGATCTTTCGCCTGGTGATCACGCCGCTCACCTTCTTCTCGGGGACCTACTTCCCCATTGAGAACCTCCCCGACTGGGCGCAGTTCATCTCCTGGTGCACGCCGCTCGCGCACGGCGTGGCCCTCTCTCGTGGCCTAGCGCTTGGCGTGGAGACGCCGAACGCCTTGGCACATGCGCTGATACTTGTGGCCTGGACTGTTGGCGGAACTGTGGTCGCGTCCATACTCTTCCGCCGAAGGATGCTGAAGTGATCGCCGCACTCGCCCCACGTGCGTTTGCGGTCTTTGAGCGCAACGTTCGTGTCTATCGACGACAGTGGCTGATGATCGTCACCGGCTTCTTTGAGCCGCTCTTCTTCCTGCTCGGCATCGGCTTCGGGGTGGGCGGTGTGATCGGCACGCTGACGTACAACGGGCTCTGCGATGAATGGCGCCATCTTTGATTCAACGTTCAACGTCTTCTACAAGTTGAAGTACGCGAAGGTGTACGACGCCATCCTCACCACCCCCGTCTCCATTGGCGACCTTGCAGTGGGAGAGTTGCTCTGGTCGAACCTGCGCGGCGTGATCTACTCCGTCGCCTTCCTCGCCGTGATGGTCGCCTTTGGCCTCGTCGC
>JBEDBF010000006.1:0-24747 GCA_041177405.1 Chloroflexota bacterium
GGTGTGAGCGTCCTGGGGCAGGCGGCGCTTGCGCGAACCCGGGGCATTGAGACGGTCTCCCTTGACGTGGGAAGCATCAAGGCAACGGAGAGTGCGCTCAGCGCCATTCACGACGCGGACCTACTTGTCCTTGGACCCGGGAGTCTCTACACGAGCGTGATCCCGCACCTCCTCGTCCCTGAGATTCGGGAGGCGCTTGCTCGACGGCGCGCCCCACTGATTTGGGTAGCAAATGTGGATGAGCAGGAGGGCGAAACCGAAGGGATGGACCTCGATGCACACCTTGACGCGCTGGTTGAGCACGGCGCGGCGGACCTCATTGACCTTGTCCTCGCCTCCGCGCCAGCACGACGTGGATCGGGCGTGGTCGGCGTGCCACTTGAGCCACGCTTCACGAGGGGAACGAGCAACAGTGGTGTGAAGCGACCACCGATTCAGGTTCGAGCCATTGCATCGCGACTACGGCCGCACGTTCACGACCCGGTGCTGCTTGCCAAAGCGCTTCTCAAGTCGCGGCCGCTTCTGAAAGGGGCACGGAAATGAGTCAGAGTGCGCGAGAGCTCGTTGCAAACATCCGACATGAGCTTGCCGCTGTGCTGCCACATCAGCCGTGCTGTCGGTCGTCAGAGCTTGATGCACTGCGCGACTCCGGCCGACGATCGGATGTAGCAACCGCTCGTACCGTGCATCAGCTTAGCGGCAGTTCACTCGCGCCCGCAGAGGCGGGGACGCCACGGGAGCGGGCGCTGCGTCGCGCAACCCTGGTGGTCGCGCCACGCGCTCCTCAGCACTGCAGGATCGCCTTTTTGCGCGGACGGGTCTTGGCGCGAGGCTCGCTTTCACTGGCAACGGGACGTATTCATTTGGAGTTAGTGCTCACGCTCGCTGAGGCAACGCTCGTTTCGCAAGCCTTCGTCCAAGCGGGTTTCCCTGGGCAGCTTCGCCAACGTCGCGGTCGCGGCGTGATCGTGTGGAAGGGTCGCGCCGTGATCTTTGACCTCTTACGACGCCTTGGGGCGGGCAGTTCTGTTGCGGAAGCAGAGGCTCGCGGCGTCATTCGGGAGGTGCGTGGTGAGTTGAATCGAAGCATCAACGCTGAGACGGCGAACCTTCAGCGCACCGTTCGTGCTGGGATGCGTCAGGCGGAGGCGATACGGCGACTTGAGGAGGCTGATGCCCTTGAGGAGCGTGGACTTGTGCGTCGTGTTGCCGCGGCACGACGTGAGCATCCAGATGCGACCATCGCCGAGATTGCGGACAAGCTTCGGCTTACGCGAAGCGCGGTGCAGCGTAGCCTCAGCACCCTCGAACGACGGGCGGCCGCACTCCCTCGCCACGCTCTGCCATGATCTCCATATGACCAACCGAACCACACCGATCCTCGTTGCAAATTGGAAGGCGAACCTGGCGCCTGCCGAGGAGGTAGCGCTCGCGGGTGAGATTGCGAACGAAGCGACCCGCCGCGAGGTACAGCCTGGGAGCCTCGTGATCGCACCGTCGACGCTTGGCCTCGTCCCTGTTGCCTCCCTCCTTGCACGCGAACACGGTTCGCTGCTGATCGGCATCGCAGCACAAGATGTTTCGGCACTTGAACCAGGCGCGCAGACTGGCGAGAGTCCTGCGCCCCACCTTGTCGGCATCGCGAGCGCGGTGATCCTTGGACACTCCGAACGGCGCGACATCGGTGAATCAGACGCGCTGATCGGGAAGAAGGTTGCACGAGCGGTTGCCGTTGGGCTCTCGCCGATCATCTGCGTCGGTGATCGTGCCCGAGAGGCGACGACTGAGCAACGCTGCGATGAGGTCCGTGCGCAGTGGGAAGCGCTCGTGGCAAGTGCCGCGCAGTCTGGCTGCAGCATCGCGGCAATCGTAGAGGCCGGTGCGTTTGTCGCGTATGAGCCAGTGTGGGCGATCGGAAGCGGAGAGTCGGCAGATCCGGAGCTCGCAGCGCGAGTAGCTGCTGCACTGCGTGGAATCATTAGCGAGGAGATAAAGATTCTCTACGGCGGGAGCGTGCGTGCTGCGCATGCGGCGTCGTTCTTCGCTGGCGAAGGAGCGTCGCGCATGGACGGACTTCTTGTTGGCGGGGCATCACTCTCAAGCAAGAGTCTCCTTGATATCTCCGCAGCACTCGGCACCGCACGATGAACTTGGGTGCTGAGCGCCCGTTCGTCTTGCTTGTGATCGACGGCTTCGGCATCGGTTCGGGTGAATCTGGAGATGCGATCTCAGCTGCCGCAATGCCAGCATGGCGCGGCCTGCTTGCCCGCTGGCCGCACGCCCAACTTGATGCGAGTGGCACCGCCGTTGGCCTCCCTGAGGGTCAGATGGGGAACAGCGAGGTTGGCCACCTAAACATTGGTTCTGGGCAGCGAGTGCCGCAGGAGCTTCCTCGAATCAACGCTGCCATCAAAGACGGCAGCTTTGCAGAACAGACAGAGCTGCGTCGCGCACTACGCGCAGCAGAGGGAGGGCGACTCCATCTCTGCAGTTTGCTTGGACCAGGTGGCGTCCACGCGCATGACGATCACCTCGTTGCACTCGCCGCCGCTGCGGAAGCGCACGGAGTCCGCTCGATCTTCCTGCACCTATTCCTGGATGGCCGAGACACGCCACCACGCTCGGCGCTCGAGTATCTTGCAAGTCTTGAAGAGCGACTCACGCGAGCGGCCCCGACGGCAACGATCGCCTCGCTCTCTGGGCGCTACTTTGCGATGGACCGCGATCAGCGATGGGAGCGAACTGCACGTGCGGTTGCTGCCATTGCCGATGCAGTGGGGGAGCGGGCCGCACGTCCTCGTGATGCAATCGAGCAGGCGTACGCGCGAGGAGAGAGCGACGAGTTTGTTGCCCCGACGGTAGTTGTGAGCGATGGTGCATCCGCGCTCCGGGCGGGAGATGTGCTGATTCATGCAAACTTTCGAGCGGATCGAGCGCGACAGCTTGTGGAGGCGCTACACGCTCCGCACTTCTCCCACTTTGCACGTTCAGCGGTCCTTCCGGTTCCAGTTTGGGGCATGAGTTCTTACGGTGATGGTGTTGGAACTCGGGCAATCTTCGGCCCTGCTCAAGTGCCCTCCCTCGCCTCAGCGGTTGCCGATGCGGGCCTCCTTCAGCTCCATGTGGCCGAGACTGAGAAGTACGCCCATGTCACCTACTTCTTCAATGGGGGTCGTGAGGAGCCGCTTCCCGGAGAGCGTCGCATGCTGATCCCAAGCCTCTCTGTCGCAACCCACAATCTTGCGCCTGCGATGCGTGCGCCAGAGATTGCAGATGCGGTCGTTGACGCGCTCGCAGATGGGAGGGAGGCATTCATTCTCGCAAATCTTGCGAACCCCGACATGGTTGGACACACGGGAGATCTGGAGGCGACCATCCGCGCCTGCGAGGCCGTCGACGATGCAATTCGCAAGATTGCAGAGGCGGTAGATGCTCGACCTGGGGCAACCCTTCTGATAACCGCTGATCACGGGAACGCGGAGTCGATGCTGACCGCCACAGGTGAGCCTGTGACGAGTCATACCCTTGCTCGTGTGCCAATTCTGATCGCGGGAGATCGTGCTGCTGGCCACCTGCTCAGCGACGGTGCGCTCGCAGACATCGCCCCGACCATCGGAGCGTTGACCGGACTTCCACTACCGCCCAGCATGACGGGCCGATCACTACTCGATCGGTGCTGATCAGAGGAGTGCTACAATCGCGGGACGCGGAGTTGCCGCGCATGCAACGGAGGGACCCATGAACCCCATTCTCGCTGTTGGCCAGATCATCGTGAGCATCTTCTTGATCGTTGCGATCCTGATGCAGGCGCGAGGTGTTGGCCTGAGCTCTGCATTCGGCGGGGACTCAAGTGTGTATCGATCACGTCGGGGGGTCGAGCGACAGTTGATGCGCTTTACCATCCTACTCACGATTCTGTTTGTGCTCTTCTCGCTGGTTGGCTATCTCCAATCCAACTAATCACGCGGGTCGCTCGCCTATGAACGTGCGCGACCAGGAGAGCCCGTGAGCCCGCTGCGTCGAATCGCGATCTTCCTCTTCTTTGCCGTGGCGCTGGCAAGCGCATTGGCCCAAGCGGGAATAGTAGGAGGGGCTCGACCGGGAGGAGGGATCTCAATCGGCATCACCTTACCGAGCGGACCAACCACTCTTCGCGAAGGTGTGATTGGCCTTCCCGAACGACCGCTGCCACTCTTTGCATCAACAGGTGCTGACCGAGCCATTGTTGCGCTCACATATCGTGGGCTCACGCGACTGGATACGAGCGGCTATCCAACGGCTGATCTCGCAACCTCGTGGAGCGTCAGTGAGGACGGTCTCGCATGGACCTTTCTCCTTGACCCAAACGCTCGTTGGGAAGATGGCGTGGCGGTCACGGCAGCGGATGCACAGCTGACGATTGGGCTTGCAGGCGAGTTGCGACGAGATGGCGGCTACTGGGAGGCGCTCACCGTTGAGGTGAGTGAGTCAACTGGTGATCTGGTGATCCGTGCGCCACGTGCACTCGCCAATCTCCCTGCGCTGCTTGGCACACTACCCCTCCTCCCTGCGCATCTTTTTAGCGGTACGTCCGCCCGCGATATCCCACAACTTGAGGCGGCGGCAACGCCAATGGGGAGTGGCCCATTCAGAGTTGTAGCGATGGACGGTGGGGCAGCGGCGCTCGAGGTACGCGACGACCTCCTTGCTGCAGATCTCGCCGCGCGATCGCTCATGCGCGAGGGGGCTTCTGGTCTCCCTGTGGAATCGATCGCACTTCGCTTCTACGCGACAGAGGAGGAAGGACTTAGTGCATGGCGGACACGAGACCTTGATGCACTTGTCGGACTCGGACGCGAGTCGACACAGGCTGCGCTTGTGGATGCCGGTCGCACCGTTGAGCTTGGCTCCACCATCTTCAATGGGATCGCCGTGAACCTGCGCCCACGCACGGTGCTGAGGCACCCAAAGTTGAGACTTGGACTCCGCGCACTCCTGAATCCGGCGGAGATTGTCAGCGCGTATGGAGGCCGCGAAGTTGCAGCGCCAGTCTCTCCGCTTTCGTGGGGCTGGACAGAGGTGCCGCTCCCCGTTCGCGGGAGCGAGTACGCGAAGAGACAGTTTGAGGGGGCGAAGTGGAGGTTTAAAGATGGAGTCTGGATTGATGCCGAGAAGAAGGCGGTGAGTCTCGAGATCCTGACGCTGCCGTCTGGTCCGTACCCTGAGGATACGGCCGTTGCCAGGCAGGCAGCCTCTGCTTGGATCGCGTTCGGAGTCCCGACCATCGTCACGGAGGTGGACGCGCAAACCCTCACGACTCGCCTCGCAACGGGAGATTTTGACTTGGTGGTGTTAAACGTGGACGTAGGAATCGATCCTGACCTATATCCGCTGCTTGGTTCTGCAGCGGTGCTGAGTGGCGGGAATGTGGTCGGCATTCAACTCAAGGAGCTTGATGCGTTACTGAATGAGGCGCGCAAGCCTGCTGATCGGGAGGCCCGTGTCAAGGCGCTCGCCGCAGTTCAGCGCTGGTGCGCCGCGAACAACTACCTGCTGCCAATTCGTTTCAAGGCAGAGGAGTTGCTGGTCGCACCACGCCTCAGCGGCCTTATCCCGCTCCTGGTGCGTGAGCCTGAGACCCACTTGCGGGATGTGCTATCGTTCCGCCTCGCGGCACCGTGACCGTTCACGGGGCTTCGTTCGGGTCGAGGTGGCGGAATTGGCAGACGCGCTGGCTTCAGGAGCCAGTGTCCGCAAGGACGTATGGGTTCAAGTCCCTTCCTCGATACCAGCAACTGCGTCGAGGACGCAACACCTGTGCCCAGGTGGCGGAATTGGTATACGCGTACGTTTGAGGGGCGTATGACGCAAGTCATCCGGGTTCAAGTCCCGGTCTGGGCACCACACTTCATGTGAACGTGCTGCCAGGAGGCGGCTGCACCGGGCGGTTAGCTCAGTTGGTAGAGCACCTCGTTTACACCGAGGGGGTCGGGGGTTCGAGCCCCTCACCGCCCACCAGCACTTGATTGAGCGAAACCCCACCCTTCTCGTGAACCTGGCGGCCCTCCATTGCGCCCTCTCGCCGCGGAGGGTATCCTCCACCAGTTGGTGTTTGAGGTCGCCGTGGCAGGCGGCTAACGAGCCGAGATAGCTCAGTTGGTAGAGCACGCGCCTGAAGAGCGCGGTGTCGCCAGTTCGAATCTGGCTCTCGGCACCATCAGCGGTTGTACACGGCGCGGAAGTGGCTCAGTTGGTAGAGCATCACATTGCCAATGTGAAGGTCGCGGGTTCGAGTCCCGTCTTCCGCTCCAACTCTCTAGGAGTCCCGGGGTCGATGCCCCTTCGTCTAGTGGTAGGACACCGGACTTTGAATCCGTGAACCGAGGTTCGAATCCTCGAGGGGCAGCCAACAGAGAACGGGGCGACGTACCCAAGTGGTCTAAGGGGGGGGTCTGCAAAACCCCTATTCGCCGGTTCGAATCCGGCCGTCGCCTCCACCACCCAACCCGCAGACGCTCCTGCCGCACTGGCAGGTGCTACACTCCGACCCTGCCTTTCGGCTCCGGCCCACTGCGCACGTTGCGTAGGGTGCACCGGGGCGAATCCATAGGAAGGAGTGCGCAATGCGCCGCTATGAGCTCATGATGATCTTGCGACCGGATGTCGCGGAGGACCGCAGCAAGGCGATCCTTGAGCGAACAGTTCGCTCCATTACCGAAGCGGGTGGGAGCATCCTAAAGAATGTCCCGTGGGGCCGCCGTCGATTGGCCTATGAGGTTGATGGACACCGCGACGGCATCTACCAGATCTATCTCTTCGAGGCACCTGCAGCATCCATCGCGGAACTTGAGCGCGTTCTCCTGATCACCGAAGAGGTGCTCCGTCACCTGGTGATTCGAGACGAGCGCCCGGCGTCGGCGATCAGCGATGAGCTTGAAGAGGAGGCGGCAGACGCCGCCGCCGCGGCCGCCGCCGCTGATGCGCAGCTCGACGACGCAGAGAGTGACGCCGCTCCTGCCGCCGTCGCAGTTGACGGGGAGTAGCGCATGTCATTCGCGAAGATCAGCATCATCGGCAACCTGGGTGCAGATCCAGAGTTGAAGTACACCGCCGATGGGAAGCCGCGCCTTGAGATGCGCGTGGCAACCAATGAGCGTCGAAAGTCTGCCGGTGGCGAGTGGGAAGACAAGACCACGTGGTACCGCGTCATCATGTTCGGCGAACGCTCTGTGAAGCTCGCCGAGTGGCTCCGCAAGGGGCGCAAGGTGTACGCCGAGGGGCGACTCCAGGTGGATCTCTATGACTCCAAGGAGGGAGAGAAGCGCGTGGCGCTAGATATCCTGGCGAGTGATGTGGTGATCGTTGATCGCAATCCAGACGCCGATCCCAACGCTCCACGACCTGCAAGAGCCGCTGCGCCGAGCGCAGAGACCCGCGCTGATCAGGGGCCATCGTCGGCGCCGAGCGACCTTGATGACCTTCCGTTCTAATCGAGCAAGCGTGACAAGACTGAGAGGAGTAGATCATGGCTGAAGCACCAAAGCGATTCAAGAAGCGTGAAGATAAGTTTGGCGCAGCCCGACGACGTCGCACCTGTTCATTCTGCGGTGATAAGCGCGGTGTGATCGACTATAAAGAGGTGAATAGGCTCCGCCGATTCATCTCCGACCGGGCAAAGATCGAGCCACGTCGCAAGACGGGGAACTGCACCCAGCACCAGCACGAGTTGACGGTTGCCCTAAAGCGTGCTCGTCAGATGGCGCTCCTTCCATACGCTCCGCAGCATCAGGGGTAGCTCGCATGGCGTCGAGCGAGACGAGGAACGCGATCGCGTACTTTGAAGGCGAGTTTCGCCCGCTCGCGGATGCAAAGGTGAACGTCATGACCCACGCGTTCCTCTATGGGACCGCAACCTTTGAGGGGATTCGCGCCTATTGGAACGCTGACCAGGGTGAGCTGTATGCGCTCAAGCTGAATGAGCATCTTGAGCGCCTTCGGGCATCTTCAAAGATCTTGATGATGGATCCGCTCCCTGAGGTGGCGGAGCTGCGGAAGATCGTCGTCGAGCTACTGCGGCAGAACGGCTTTAAGGAAGACGTCTATGTTCGCCCGAGCGTCTACAAGAGCACGGAGGCGATCGGCGTGCGCCTGCATGAGCTCAAGAACAGCTTGTACGTGATCGCCATCCCGTTTGGGAACTACATTGACGTGGAGAGTGGTATCCGCTGTGCGACCGTGGCCACGCGCCGCACGGCAGATCTGGCGATCCCGGCACGAGCGAAGGTGGTGGGGAACTACGTGAATAGTGCCTTCTCCAAGTCCGAGGCAATGCTGAACGGACACGACGAGGCGATCGTGCTCACCGAGGCGGGGAAGGTGTCGGAGGGCTCTGCGGAGAACCTCTTCCTCTTGCGTGGCGACACCCTCATCACTCCAGGCATGAACGACGACATCTTGGAAGGGATCACGCGTTCCGCGGTTATTGAGATCGCTCGCGAATTTGGGATCAAGGTTGCCGAGCGATCAATTGATCGCAGCGAGCTCTACATTGGTGACGAGATCTTCCTTTGCGGCACTGGGGCACAGATCTCTCCAGTTATTGAGGTCGATCATCGCTCCATTGGTAGCGGTGGAATCGGCCCAGTGACGAAGCGCATTCAGGAGCGATACTTCGCCGCCGTTCAAGGACGCGTCCCGGAGTATGCACACTGGCTCACCCCAATTTACGGCACGAAAAAGGGAGTGGCGTAACTACTCGGTCAAGGTAGAGAGATCAGCACCAGTAATGATCTGGATGTCCACGGTCACCGAGGGATCGTCAATCTCAACCGCGCTGATTCCCATGATTCGTTCAATCAGTGCGAGCGTCACCGGAACTCGGAGTGCCGCTCCGTTGTAGACGGTGAGGCGCGTCTGCAGGAGGCCAAGCTCCGGGGGCGTCACACCGCTTGGCGCCGTCGCCTCGAGGCCAGCCTGTATGAGCCGGGCGGCGAGGGCACCGGCCTCTCCAGGTCGCCCGGTGCCATTCAGTACCCAGATGCGCGCCGCTTCCCGCTCAACAGATTGTTCTTCAACTTCATCCGGCGTGGGCTCGGCGGCAAAGGTTGAGAGGATCGCGCGTCGGATCTTCTCAACGTCAGGGACGATGATGTAGCCTCGCTCATCTGCTCCAACCATCTGATAAACGGGAGGAGCAAAGACAATGCTCTTGAGGTTGCTTGCATCAACACGCCCAAGAAGTTCAAGCAAGCGAGGAAGATCGCCTTGAGGAAAGTCACTTTTGATCGCGTCCTTCAAGGTGGCTGCGAGGGCGGGGAGATTAGCGGCAACCGCCTGTACGTCTGTTTGTGCGCGAATGGCGGCAATCATCTGCTGTTGGCGCTCAGCGCGGCCGAAGTCAGAACTTCCGTGTCGTGAGCGTGCAAAGATCAACGCCTCCTGTCCGGTCATGGTTGTAACGCCGACTGGCATTCTGACGCGGCGGAGGTAGCCGGCACCGGCCGGATATGTTTCATCAACGATTGGGTTTTTTGTGATGACGCGCACGCCCCCAAGCGTATCGACGATCTGCTTGAATCCGCTGAAGTTCACCATGACCGAATAGTCGATCTGGATCCCGTAGAGTTCCCCGAGCAGTTCACGGAGCGCAGTCGTTGGACCATTGGGGAACACGTCTGGATTTGCCTTCGCTGAGCTGTAGTAAGAGTTGATCTTGTTGTTGTACGTTGTGCCATAGAGCGCCTGTGCGTTGGCGGGCACGGGAACGTCGACGGTATCGCGGGGAATGCTGAACATGCTGATGGATCCCTTTGTGGGATCAACGCTTGCCACAATCAGGGTATCCGTGTTGAAACTTGCCTCGCCTTGGCGCTGGTCAACGCCGATCAAGAGGACGTTCAGGCGTTCGGTGCCATCCCAACTTGGCGGCGTTGTGCCTCCCGTTTCGCTTCCACCGTCCGTCCCGCTAAAGATGCCACCAACAAGTGCGGAGGCGGTCGACACATAGCCACCCACGAGGAGGTGGATCCAGAGGCCAACAGCGAGTGTGCCCGCGAGTGCAAGGGATGAGAGAAGGGTTGCGCGTATCCCACTTCCACGCGTGAGGCCCTGCCGCCAGGCCTCCGTTGCGGCGGCAGCACGCCATAACGCGGCAAGAATGTTGAGGATCCCTGCAGCGCTGAGCCCAATGGGGGAGAGGAGGAGCCCAAGGAGTCCGGCGGCGCCGTCTGCCACATAGATGCCGGCAATCCCTGCGATAAGGAGGAAGGGTGGAGCGGCGAGTCGCAGTGCGGCGCGCCAGCGACGCTGATAGGCCTGACCGAGGCCTGGAAGGAGGACGGAGAGTAGGGCTGCGGCGAAGGCGGAGCTCGGAGGGGTGCGATCGTTGCTACTCACCCTCGCACGATAGCGCCTCGCCCGTGAGCGAGTTGGCTCTCCGTTTGCCATGCAGGGACGCGCGTGGCACGCTCCGTAGCATGTTCCGATCTGTTGATTCGCGACCTGACCTTGTCAGCATTGAGCACGAGATGCTCCGAACCTGGCGGGAAGAGGGCGTCTTTGAGCGTCTTCGCGCACAGACTGCAGGCGGTCCTGCCTGGTCGTTCCTCGACGGGCCCATCACCGCGAACAATCCGATGGGAGTGCATCACGCATGGGGTCGAACCTATAAAGACCTCTTCCAGCGTTTTCGCGCCTCCCTCGGGCACGAGCTCAGGTGGCAGCAGGGGTTCGACTGCCAAGGGCTTTGGGTAGAGGTGAATGTTGAGCGTGAGCTCGGCTACACCAGCAAACGACAGATTGAGGAGCAGGGGCTCGCGGAATTCATCAGCCTCTGTAAGCAGCGAGTGCTCACCTATGCCGCACGTCAGACAGAGCAGTCGATTCGACTTGGCATGTGGATGGATTGGAATGACCCAGCAGATCTCTTGAAGCTTCGCGACGCCCTTGCCACGGACGCGATGCAGCCGGTCACGATCCAAGGCGTCGCTGGTCCAGTGACCGCTCCAGCAGAACAGCTCATCGGCCGACTCGGCAGCTCTGAGATCGGTGGCTCGTACTTCACCTTCTCCGATGAGAACAACGATCTGATTTGGAGTTTCCTCGCGAAGTGCCACGAGCGAGGCTGGCTCTATAAGGGGAGTGACAGCATGCCGTGGTGTGCTCGTTGCGGCACGGGGATCAGCCAGCACGAGATGACTGAGGGATATGCCGATCGAGAGGATCCGTCTCTCTACTTTGGTCTTTCACTCGTTGATCGGCCTGGCGAAGAGCTCGTGGCGTGGACAACGACGCCTTGGACTGTCGCGGCCAATGTGGCCGCTGCGGTACACCCTGAGCTCGAGTACGAGCTAGTCTCTTTTGACGGACGAAAACTCTGGATCGGCGCGACACGACGCGCGGCCACACTCGGTGGAGGCGCGCCACGCGCGACGCTGATTGAGAAGAAGTTGGGTCGAGAGCTCGTTGGCTGGAAGTACCGCGCGCCGTTTGATGAACTCCCTGCTGTTGCGGCCGCCCTCGGTGCGCAGGGCGAGGCACATCGCATCATCGGCTGGGAGGGCGTCGGCTCAGAAGAGGGCACGTGCATCGTCCACATCGCGCCTGGTTGCGGGAGTGACGACCATCAACTCGGCGTTGCAGAGGGACTCCCCGCCATTGCGCCGATCGACGAATCGGGAGTCTACGTAGACGGGTTCGGTCCGTTGACTGGACGAGAGTGGCATGAGGTAACCGAGACCGTGTTCTCACACCTCACCGAGAAGAAGAGCTTGCTGCGACGAGAGAAGATCACCCATCGATATCCGCACTGTTGGCGATGCGCCACACCGCTCGTCTTCCGCCTCGTTGACGAATGGTTCATCAGCATGGGCCCGCTTTACGATAAGCCTCGAGATCAACTCAGCAAGAGCGAATTTGACGCGAGCCTTCGCTATCAGATCATGGCGGTGGTTGACCGAATCACCTGGCTCCCTGGATTTGGCTATGAGCGTGAGCTTGATTGGCTTCGCAACATGAGCGACTGGATGATCTCAAAGAAACGGTACTGGGGGCTCGCGCTACCAATCTACGAGTGCGGCGGTTGCGGAAAGGTTGACGTCCTTGGTTCGCGACGTGAACTCGAACAGCGCGCGACTGCAGGTCTAGACGCCTTCGAGGGACGAACGGCGCACCGACCACATATTGATGAAGTGAAGATCGCCTGTTCAGGGTGTGGGGGTAGCGTGGCGCGCATCCCTGACGTGGGCAATCCCTGGCTTGACGCGGGAATTGTTTCGTTCTCCACCCTTCGATACCGTGAGGATCGCGAGTATTGGAAGCGCTGGTTCCCGGCCGACTTCATTACGGAGAGCTTCCCTGGTCAGTTCCGGAACTGGTTCTACTCCCTTCTTGCGATGTCCACCGTCATGGAGGCGAGCGAGCCAACCAAAACCGTCTTCGGATACGGGCTCGTCTTCGGCGCGGATGGGCGTGCGATGCACAAGAGTTGGGGGAATTCCATTGAATTCGACGAGGCGGCGGATCGGATGGGGGCGGATGTGATGCGCTGGCTCTTCGCCGGTTCGCGACCGGAGGAGAACGTGCTCTTTGGCTGGGATGCCGCAGATGAAACCCGTCGCCGATTGCTCGTGCTCTGGAACGTCTATGCATTCTTTATCGGACAGGCACGCTCAGCTCGCTGGACCCCTGGTGCGGCTGAGGTGTCCGCCGCATCACGCAGCGTGTTGGATCGCTGGATCCTCAGCCGCTCTGCTGAGCTCGCCTCCAACGTGGAGGCATCGCTCCGCGCCTACGACGCATATGCCGCCGTCCGCCGCCTTGAGGAGGCGATCGACGAGCTCTCCACGTGGTATCTGCGTCGCACGCGGGAACGCTTCGCCGCGGATGCTCCCGAGCACGATCGCAACGCTGCGTTTGACACGCTGTATCAGGCGCTCTTGATCCTCTTGCGTGTCGCCTCGCCGATCAGTCCATTCTTTACAGACTCGCTCTATCGGAACCTTGTCGGCGGCAGTCAGTCGAACGGACGAGCGGATACGAGCGGCGGAGCTGTTGGCGGAGCAACACGCCCCCTCTCGGAGGCGATTCGTATGGGCGACGCACCTGGGAGCATCCATCTTTTGCACTGGCCAAGTGAAGAGAGCGCGGGTTGGCGCGATAGCGCGCTCGAGTTGGCCATGGCCCGCACCATTCGTGCCGCGGAGCTTGGCCGTTCAGTGCGCAGTGCCGCAGGGGTGAGGACACGCCAGCCTCTCGCCCGGGCCCGCGTCGTCCTCGGGGTCGAAGGTGGCGACGCATCGGCGCTCCTTGGGATCCTTGCCGACGAACTCAATGTTAAGAGTGTCGAACGCGTTGATGACGCCTCTGGTCTCTTCGAACGTCGGGTGAAGGTACTCCTGCCAAAGGTAGCGAAGCGTCTCGGTGCGTCCACGCAGGCTGTGATGCAGGCGGCACGTGATGGCAGGGTCGAGTTCCTCGCTGGTGGAGCGGTGCGTATCGCTGGCGCTGACCTTTCGGCTGACGAGATTGAGATTCAGGCCGTCCCTCGTGAGGGACAACACGTAGCAGAAGATGACGGCCTGATCGTAGAGCTTGATACAGCCTTGACTCCAGATCTCATCGTGGAAGGTGACGCGCGTGAGCTAATCCGCGCTGTACAAGAGGCGCGCAAGAGCGCTGGTCTCCAGCGAGAGGACCGCGTGGAGATAGAGATTCGAGGCGCACCTGCCGAACTTGAGAGTCACCGGGTAGAGGTCGTGAATGCTGTCGGTGCGTTGCGATGTGCCTTTGCTGACCGTAGTGCTGCGGCACTCGTCGGATGGGCGCGCTCAAGCGTGATGCTCTCCGCGGGCGAAGCAGATCTCTTTGTTCGGCGCGTAGCCGAATGAGGCGCATACTTCTGGTAGCCGTGGCGAGCGCCGTCTTCCTCTTGGACCGCGTCAGTAAACTTGCGCTCCCTGATCTCCTGAGTGAAGGAGCGCCTCGCGAAATCCTTGGAAACACGCTGCAGTTGATCCGGAGTGAGAATCGCGGTGGGCTCTTCGGCTTATTTCAGGGGAGCGCACCACTCCTGGCACTTCTCAGTCTCGGTGTCGTTGCACTGCTCCTGTATATGCACGAGCGAGAGGGGGAGAGTCGTCCGTCGCCGCTTACCTTCGCCACCGGACTTCTGATCGGTGGGGCGCTTGGGAATCTGCTGGACCGCATCACCATGGGCTACGTGCTCGACTTCATAGATCTCGGTCTTGGGGGGCTGCGCTTCTGGACCTTCAACGTTGCAGACATGGGGATAAGCTTCGGCATCTTGATCATTCTTGTCGCGGCGATTCGATCAAGGGTTGATCCGGCGCGGTCGGGCCAATGAGTGAACTTCGAGAGATTGACCTTCCCATCCCACCCGAGGCGGCGCGGCAGCGTGCGGACCGATTTGTTGCCGATCGCTGTGGGCTCTCACGATCCTTCGTCCAGCGATTGATAGGTGAGGGGCGGCTCACGATGGACGGAATTGCGGTTCGTGCGAGCAGTACCTTGATACCGGGTGGCACGCTGCATCTTTCTATCCCGCCGGTCGCCGACGCGGAGCTGATCGCGGAGGAGATTCCGATCAGCGTGATCTACGAGGATGACGACATTCTTGTCGTCGATAAGCCTGCGGGTCTGGTGGTTCACCCAGCACCCGGTCACGCAAGTGGGACGCTCGTGAACGCGCTGTTGCACCATGTAGAAGACCTCCCCGGCATTGCAGGAGTTGCGCGCCCTGGTCTCGTCCACAGACTTGATAAAGACACCTCAGGACTGTTGGTGGTGGCGAAGGGAGACCTCGCACAGTCGAGTCTGATGGCTCAACTGAAGGCGCGACGCGTGAAGAAGACGTACATCACGCTCGTCCAGGGTTCGGTCGCTGCTGAGGTGGGGCGGATTGAGGCTCCGATCGGTCGCGACCCGTCAGAGCGAAAGCGGATGGCGGTCGTTGCTGGCGGTCGGGCCGCGACGACAGGGTACCGAGTACGCGAGCGTTTCGCTGGCTGGACCCTCCTCGAGGTTGACCTCATCACAGGGAGGACGCATCAGATCCGCGTCCACTTGACCGAGATTGGACATCCGATCGCGGGCGACCCTACCTATGGGAACGGAACGAGCCGACGAGGACCTGAGGGGACAACGCGGCTCTTTCTGCACGCGTGGCGGATCGCCTTCACGCATCCGCGTGATGGACGGTTGATGCGCCTTGAGGCACCGCTTCCCCCAGACCTGCAGGCCCCGCTCGATACGCTACGGTTGCACGCAGATAGATCGGAGGGCTGATGTCAGATCAGCGTCGTGACGGCGCGGCAGGGGCGCAGGTGATTGTGATTTCGGGCCCGAGCGGCGTGGGCAAGGACACAATCATTAACGAGTTGCGTCGCCGACCGATCGGGCAAACGTTCCACTACGTCGTGACCTGCACCACCCGTGAACCGCGCGCAGGCGAGATGCAGGGAGTGCACTATCACTTTCATTCGAACGAATCGTTTGACGCGCTGCGTAAGGCGAGCGGTCTGCTTGAATCGGCCACGGTGCATGGGCGCTCCTACGGCACGCCGCGGAGCGAAGTTCGCGAGGCCCTTGAGCGAGGACAAGATGCAATCCTAAAAATTGACGTGCAGGGTGCCCGCAGCGTGCGCAAAGAGATTCCCGAAGCGCTCCTGATCTTTATCGCCCCACCGTCACCCGAAGCGCTTGCCGCGCGACTTGCGGGCCGCGGGACGGAGACCGCAGAGGAGCTCGTGACACGCGCGAGGAGTGCGATCGTGGAGATGGATCGCGCCAAGGAGTATGACTACCTCGTACTCAATGAGACCGGTTATCCGGAAGAGGCGGCGGCGCAAGTTGAAAAGATCGTGCTTGCGGAACGCGCCAAGCATCCGGAGCGTCGGATCACAGTGTGAGCGGGGGCGGGTTGCCCCGGGGCGAGCGGTCCAGTGAGCCGCCCGAGACGATTCGCGTTGCTGTTGATCTTCCCGGCCCCCAAGGGGAGCGACTCTACGATTACCTGCCTCCAGAACTCGGAGCGGTCGGCATTGGTGATGCGGTTGTGGTTCCATTCGGAGGGCGTCGTGCGATCGGGATTGTCACCTCGAACGCTGGGGTGCTCCCACCTCCACCGGGTGTCACGCTCAAGCGTGCCGAGGCGAGACTTGGCGATGCCCCCCTCATCGGCCCACTTGGCATGCAGCTCGCAGAGGCTGTTGCTACGCACTGGCTTGCCCCACTCGCGCTGACGATTCGCTCACTCCTCCCGCCGGGACTCCTCGACAAAGTTGAGGTTGCAATTCGTTCCGTTGGAACGCCGAGCGACGCGGAGGCGGAGGCGGGGATTGGTTCATCGTGGGTTGCGGTCGATCGACTCGTAGGGGCGCGCGGTGCCGGACGTAGTGCTCTCTTGACGCTCATTCGTAGCGGCGAGCGGGAGGGTCGCCTTGAGCGCGGCTGGAGGCTCAGTGCAGTACACGGTCGACTGATCGAAGAGCCGTATGCCATGCGAACGAGCGCGGCCCAACTTCCAGATGCTCGCGCCCGCCTCGGGCTGCGCCAGCGTGAACTGCTCGCCGCCCTCGATCGCGCCGCAGGCGAGGGTGATGGGTTGGTACGCGCCTCTGAACTTCCAGGCGGACTCGCCGCTGCGCGTCGGCTTGCAGCACTCGGACTTGTGGAAATCGAGATGCGGCGTCGCCAACGCCGCCATTCGGATCGACGCGACGGCGTCACACATGACGTTTCGGTCTCTGTCTGGAGTCCATCACAGAGCGCGTTTCTTGAGGCTGAGCAACTCGAGCGAGTCACCCTGATCGACGGAGCGCCAGGCTCTGGGAAGAGTCGCCTTGCGGCCGAGGTTGCCGCGCGCACCATTCTGGCGGGTCGTTCGGTTCTCTGGTTGGTTCCGGAGGCAACGCAGGTTGCCCTTGCGGCAGATGTGCTTCGAAGCATCACGGGGATTGAGCCTGAGCTCGTGCACTCAGGTGCGAGCCAGGGTGAGCGGCTTGATGCTCACGCGCGACTAGGTGCGAGTGGCCCGCACCTGGTTGTGGGCACACGCGTCGCACTCGGGGCGTTGAGCCGTGAAGTGGGGCTGATCGTAGTGGATGAGGAGCACGAGTCGGCATACAAGTCTGATCGCACACCTCGACTTCATGCGCGCGATGCGGCAATCATGCTCGGAGGCGCTGCAGCAGCGCCAGTGCTTCTCATCAGCGCCACCCCGTCTATTGAGACGCTCGCGCGTGTGCAGCAACAGGGTTGGCGACACGTGACGCTTGAGCGTCGCAGTGGTGCGATCAGGGTTGAAGTAGTTGATATGCGACGTGAATTGGAGGAAGGATGGAAGTCGATGATCAGTCGGCCTCTTCTCGCGGCTCTTGAGGGGCTTCGATGGAGTGAGGGAGACCAGGCGCTGCTCATCATGAATCGGCGTGGACTCGCGTCGGCGCTGCTCTGCAGGGATTGTGGCGCAGCCCAGTCATGTCCCTCGTGCGAGCGCCCTCTCGTACTCCACAGCGCTGGCTCGCTGCTGCGCTGTCACGGATGTGGACTCGTGGCTGAGCCGCTTGCGCGTTGCCCATCGTGCAGCGGTGCACGAATTCGTGCGATCGGAGGGGGGACTGAACGCCTAGAGGGCGAGGTGAAGCGGCTCCTGCCGGAGCTGCGCATCGGCCGCCTGGACGCTGACACCACTGCAAGCATCGGTGCGGGCGATCGCATCTTGGACGCATTCCGGAAGGGTGAAACACAACTTTTGATCGGTACGGCTCTTGCGGCCAAGGCGTTAGATCTTCCACGTTTGGCACTTGTCGGGATCGCCTCTGCGGACGCAGGCCTCCTCCTCCCCGACGAGCGCGCTGCCGAGCGGGTTGTGGCGCTCATCGTGCAGGCGAGTGGCCGCTTAGGACGGGGCGGGAATGGCGGAACCGCATGGGTGCAGAGTTATCGACCAGAGGATCCAGCAATCGCAGCAGCAGTTGCGCTTGCCCGTGGCGGTGATGTGAGCGCGTGGCGGCGTCGCGAAATGTTGATGCGTGAGCGGGCGGGCGGCACGCCCTTCCTCCGCACAGCGAAGATCACTATCTCAGGGGCAAGCAGCGCGAGCACCCATGCACGGGCGGTGGCCGTCGCAGATCGGTTGCGCGCTCAGTTGCCTCAAGCCTCAGATGCGCGCCTCCTCGGACCGATACCTGCATGGGTCCCAAAACGCGCTGGTCGCTGGAGGGAGAACGTGATTCTGCGATCGGTTGATCCGCTTCCGCTCGTTCGGGGACTCGGTGGCCGCGATGTCGTTGTCGACATGGACCCAGAGACGCTTCTGTAGGGTCCGTCCCAACGATTGCTAGAATGTCCACATGAGTGTCAAGCCGATCCTGCTCCTGGGAGATCCGCGCCTCCGCATGCCTGGCGAGCCAGTGGAGAGCTTTGGGAAGTTGCTGCACAGCCTTCTTGACGATCTTGTGCACACGATGCGCGCCGCTCCCGGTGCTGGGCTGGCCGCCCCGCAACTTGGTGAACCGCTCAACGTAGCTGTCGTGGAGGCGAAGGGACGAACCTACGAACTCGTGAATCCCCGCATCATGCGCGACAAGGGTGACGTGACAGACCTCGAAGGCTGCCTCTCAATTCCTGGCTACGTCGCCGACATCACGCGTCGCGAGCGGGTCTGGGTTGAAGCCCAGGATCGCCACGGTCGTCCGTATAAATTCAGTGAACATGGATTTGTTGCGCGGGCAGTACAGCATGAACTTGATCACCTCAAGGGAACACTTTACATTGATTACCTTGATTCACTTGATCAGTTGATCGCGGTGAGCGGAGACGAAGGTGGCGAAGGGTCTGAAATTGACCCTGAGAGCCCCGAGGGGAAACGCGCGAAGCGTGCGGCGCGCGCCGCAGGGGCACACAGTCACTGATCTGCGGCTCCTGCTCATTGGGAGTGGTGGTTTCGGCGTGCCAGCATTCGATGCGCTACGCGCTCACGACGAACAGAGCATTGTCGGCGTCGTTACAACTGTGCCGCGCCCAGCTGGTCGAGGCGGAGCGCTCGTTGAGACGCCGGTGGCGGCGTGGGCACGCGAACACAATCTGCCACTCCTCGAGGTAGAACGAGCGCGTGACGCGTCGACGCAGGAGACGATCGCCTCTCTTGGCGCAACGCTGGGGCTGCTCGCGGACTTTGGTCAACTGATACCCGGTGAGATGCTGCACGCAGTTCCGCACGGCATCCTGAACCTCCATCCCTCACTGCTTCCGGCTCATCGAGGCGCTACGCCCATCCCTGCGGCGATCCTCGGTGGCGATAAGGAGACCGGAGTAAGCACGATGCTCATGGATGATGGACTGGATACCGGGCCTCTCCTCGCGATACAACGCTACGCGCTGCGCGGTGACGAGGATGCGCCACTCCTGGAGGCGAACCTGGCGCAACTGGCCGCTGAAGGCATTGTAGAAACCGTGCATCGGTACCTGGCAGGAGAGATAGCCCCACGGCCGCAACCAGAGAGCGGAGCTTCGCTCACGCGCCGACTGCGACGAGGCGATGGCGAAATCAAGGCAGCCTGGACAGCAGAGCGGGCGTATCGAGCCTGGCGCGCATACCGCCCATGGCCCGGAGTCTGGATCAGCCTCGCCCCAGAACTGGAGCGGCTAAACCTCGACGTGGTAGGGACGCCGATCCCTGAGGTCCCTGTACCGCGTGGCAGCCTGGCAGTCCATCGCGGCGTGCTGCTGCTTGGGCTCGACGGCGGCGCGATTCCGCTGCACGAGGTCACGCCCATGGGCGGACGACGAATGAGCGGAGCGGCACTGATTCATGGCCGACCAGAACTTCTCGGGCCACATGCGAGAATCCGCTGATGAGTACTGCACCCCAGCCCCTCCCAGCGATCACGGACCTTGATCCCGAGGGAGTCGCGAAACTCGTCGCGGAACTCGGGCTTGAGAAGTATCGTTCGGCGCAAATCCTCGACGCGATCTGGCGCTCTGATGCTACGGATTGGTCGGAGGTAACCACCCTGAGTCGGCGTGCGCAGCAGGCACTCGCTGGCGTGGCTCGTTTCTATTCGGCTGAGCAGCTTGAACGCGAAGATGTGGAGGACGGGGCGACGACTAAGCTCCTGATTACGTTGAGCGGCGGGGCGAAGGTCGAGGCGGTCTTGATGCGCTATGCGCCAGATCCTCGACGCGGGCGCGGTGAGCGTGCGACGATCTGCGTCTCAAGCCAAGCCGGTTGTGCGGTCGGATGCCCGTTCTGTGCGACGGGGGAACTCGGCTTTACCCGAAACCTCACGCCAGGTGAGATCCAAGATCAAGTACGCCGTGCACGACAAATCCTCCGTTCGGAAGGACGTGAGTTGACGAATGTGGTCTTCATGGGGATGGGCGAACCACTGCAGAACCTCGATCCAGTGCTAGCCGCGATTGACGGACTCACCGATCCGCTTCGCGGCGGGATCGGACAGCGCCGAATCGTGGTCTCAACAAGTGGCGTGGTTCCAGGCATTAACAGGCTGGCGAAGGTACGACCCCAGGTCACGCTTGCCGTGTCGCTACACGCCGCGCGGAATGCGCTTCGCGATCTTCTCGTTCCACTCAACCGCAAGTGGCCCGTTGAAGAGGTGATCGCAGCGTCTGCCGCACATGCTCGAACAACGGGTCGACGGACCACGTACGAGGTGACGATGATTGATGGCATCAATGATGGTCCCGAGGATGCTGCGGCGCTTGCGCACCTCTTGCGAGGGAGTGGTGCCCACGTAAATCTGATCCCGATGAACAGCGTCGCTCATACGCCCTGGCAGGAGAGCCCCGCTGCGCGCATTGAGGAGATCGCTGAGCAGCTGCGCGCCTCTGGGCTCTCAGTGACTGTCCGACGAAATCGAGGCCGTGAAGCGGGCGCCGCCTGCGGACAACTTGCGGCTGAGCGCGCTGGCGCCCCACCGCCCGCCGCTGTAGCGCGCCGACGGGAGCTGCTTGTGGTGGCGAGTGCGGCTGCGCTGAAGGGTGAACGTACGCCAACGCCACTCGCGCCATCAGGACCACTCGGCGGGACCGGGCAGTGACGCGCACCGTTCAAATTGCAGCGAGCATCTTGAATGCGGATCTAGGTGCGCTCCGCGAGGCTGTTCAGGAGGCGGAGCGAGCTGGTGTCGATCGAATCCACCTAGACATTATGGATGGCCACTTTGTACCGAATCTGACGTTTGGGATTGCAACCGTCGAAGCGCTCCGTGGCGCTACTTCGCTTCCGTTTGATGCACACCTGATGATCGGCAACCCCTCGCTCTGGGCGCCTCGATACGCTGCTGCTGGTTGTCAGACGGTCGCAATTCATATTGAAGTCCCGGAGCAGCATCAGCGCACGCTTGACTCCATCCGCGCTTCCGGGGCGCATGCTGGACTTGCTGCAGATCCAGGTACACCAGCGTCGGCCATTGCTGCGTTCCATGAGCATCTTGATTTTGCGCTCGTAATGACCGTCAAGTCAGGCTTTGGTGGCCAGTCCTATCAGCCTGATGCGGCCGCACGAATCAGAGAGATTCGAGCGGCCATCGGAGCGGATCGGCTCATCCATGTCGATGGAGGCATTCGTGCGGGAACGGCGGCGGATGCGGTGGCGAAGGGCGCGGATATCCTGGTGGCCGGAACAGCGCTGTTCGGCGCGGAAGATATGCGCTTAGCGGTTGAAGGGTTACGCCCGAAGGCGTAGCTGAGGGCTACGCGCCCTTTGTTGCGGTTCGTCGGCACGAGGTGCAGACGAGCGCGCGCTTCATCGTCCCATTGGCAAGAACCATGGTGGGCTGGAGGTTCGCTCGAAAGCGTCGGTGGGCACGGACGCGGTTCATCCCGACGGACTGGGGATTGAACCCAGAGATCGAATCCTTTCCACAGAGGACGCAGAAGCGAGCCATGACCTTCTCCTTGCTGTGCTTGACGCCCAAGAGGGACGCCACGCCGTTGGTGCCGTATCGTAGCAGGAACGCCAGAGGGCTGAGCGAGCCCCCGGCTGAGGGAGGGATCATGCCGAGCGAGCCACAGCGAGCGCCGAGCGAGCCTCAGCGAGCACGGGCAACGAGCCAGCCGCCCACGGCCCCCATGTTCGATCTGGACGCTGCCGCCGAGGCCTGCGTCTCTGAACGGGGTCGGTGATGAGCCGAAAGAGCTGGGATGGCGTCGAACTTATGGCGGCTCTCCGCTCAGGCTCGGATCGACTTGAGTCACGTGTCGCAGAGGTGAACGCTCTCAATGTCTTCCCTGTCCCTGATGGCGACACAGGTACCAACATGCTCGCCACCCTCAAGGCGGCGATCGCGGAGGGTGAGGCCACGCTGGCATCCGGTGTGACGGCGATTGATCAAGTGAGCGAAGCGGTCGCCCGAGGCGCCCTCCTTGGCGCGCGGGGCAACTCAGGGGTACTCCTCTCGCAAATTCTTCGTGGACTGCCCCAGGCGGTGAGAGGGAGGAAGCGCGCGCGAGCAGGAGAGATTGCCAATGCGCTCTCGATCGGAGTACTCCACGCGTATAGTGCCGTTGCAACGCCGACGGAAGGGACGATCCTTACCGTCGCGCGCGAGGTAGCGTCAAGTGCGCTCGCCGACGCGGAAGGTGCGACTGAACTTCGCCCATTTCTTCTCCGTGTCGCCGAAAGTGCACGCATCTCGGTCGACAAAACGCCGACACTGCTCGCTGTTCTCCGTGAGGCTGGCGTAGTTGACTCGGGAGGTACTGGGCTTCAGTTGATTCTTGAAGGGATTGCGGACGTACCATCGGTTGCACCCTCTGCCACCAGTGACGATGCCGAGCCCGCAAGAGCCGCGGTTGCGCCAGTCGCGCCACTCCCAGCAAGCGGTGGCGACGCCACGCCCGGTGAATACGGATACGAGACCGTGTTCATCTTGCGCGCCACTAGCGCACCACTTGACCTCGTCAAGATCCGGGCTGACCTAGAGCTGATTGGCGAGAGTGTCCTTGTGGCGGGCGATGCATCGGTCTGCAAGGTGCATGTGCATAATCTTCAGCCAGATCAGGTCCTGGCCTACGGAATCGCGCGAGGTGATGTACGCGGAGTCACCATTGAAAACCTCGACCAGCAGAGTGCCGAACGCGCCACCGGGCACGGCGCATTTACCGATCTATCAACACGAGTAGGAGTCGCACGCCCGTCACCTGAGCGGGAGCCGTCGCCTGGCATTGCGATCGTCGCGGTAGCGGCGGGTAGTGGTCTGGCGGCGATCATGAAGTCGGCGGGCGCCACGCAAGTTGTTCATGGAGGACAGACGGAGAATCCTTCTGCGGCTGAGATCGCCTCTGCCATCAGCGCGACAGGGCGACGCGACGTGATTGTCCTGCCCAACAATGGCAACATCGTTCTCGCGGCACGTCAGGCGGCGGAGCTTGTGGCGGCGAACGTCACGGTGGTGCCTACACGGAACGCGGCAGAGGGGATCGCCGCGCTACTCACATGGGATCCATCACTTTCGTTGGACGCGGCGCTCAAGCAGTTTGAATCTGCGCGAGTCGGCGCCCGAACGTTCCGCATCGTGCAGGCGGTTCGTGACGCCGTGGTGAAGGGGGTGAGCGTCCGCAAGGACGAGGTGATGGCGTTAGACCCAGTCGACGGGATCGTTGCAACTGGAGGAGATGACATTGAGGCCCTTACCCAGGCGTTGGAGGGTGAGGAGGCAGAGCTGATTACGCTGTACCTGGGGGCTGGCGTTGACTCGGCGGCTGGCGAGAGGATGGCGACTGCGGCGCGACGCGCAATCCCGGGAGCCGAAGTGGAGCTCGCGCGCGGTGAACAGCCGATCGAGCGGGTGCTCGTGAGCTTGGAGTGAACGCCGACCCGAGCGGCCTGCCGCTCAAGGGGCTCGGCCTGCCAGGAGGGGCAAGTCTCCTGCGTGGACTCGCTCGACTCGGGGTGCACAGCGTTGGCGATCTGCTCCTCTACCTGCCGCGACGTTATGAAGACCGTCGCGCGATCACGCTCGTCGCTGAACTTGTTGGTGGGAGTCACGCGACCGTTCGTGTCCGTGTGGTAGACGTCCGAGTTGAGAAGACGTGGCGACGTGGTGTGCAGCGGACGATCGCCACACTGGCCGACGAGAGCGGAGTGGTGGAGGCAGTCTGGTACGGACGTCGATTCATTGAACGGCGACTCCACTCTGGCGCTGAGATCGTTGCCTCTGGGCGCGTGAAGGCGATCGGGTGGAGGACGCAACTTGAGGCACCTGAGTTCAGCCCGCTCGAAGGAGGCGAAAGCGTAAATGCGGGTCGTATCGTTCCGATCTACCGGTTGACGAAGGGTGTGACCGCCCTCAGCCTTCGTGGAGCGGTACGCCAACTGATCGACCAGTTCGGCGAAGTGCTCGCAGACCCACTTCCTGCCGCGGTGCGTGCAAGACACCGACTGATGCCTCTCGCCGCAGCACTGACAGAGGCGCATTGGCCAAGTGAATTTGATCAGCGTGACGCCGCGCTTCGACGTCTCGCCTTCGATGAGTTACTCGCGGTGCAGCTCTCCCTTGTTCGTCGACGACGCAGACGAATCGGAGGCTCCGCGCCAGCCATTCGCCTCTCAGAGAGTGATCGCGCCGCGATTGAGTCGACCATCTGTGGAGGCCTCCGGGGCGAGGGAGGGCCCGCACTGACGCCGTCGTGGACGGTTGATCAGGCAGCGGCGATCGACGCAATCTTGACGGATCTTGCGGCGGGCGAACCGATGCTGCGCCTCTTACAGGGAGATGTTGGAAC
>JBEDBF010000007.1:0-22762 GCA_041177405.1 Chloroflexota bacterium
ACGCCAGCTGCGGCGTAGTCCGGACCGATGCGGAGCGCGAGCGCCCAGAAGTGCGGTGGTGTCCAGTAGAAGACGAGCGCAAAGAGGAGGACTGGCGCGAGTGAGATGTCGCCCGTGACGGCGGCCCATCCGATCACTGGGGGGAGCGCGCCCGCCGCGCCACCAATCACAATGTTCTGCGGAGTTGATCGCTTCAGGATCAGCGTATAGATCAGCACGTAAAAGCCGATCGCGAGCAGAGAGAGGAAGGCGGCCATCAACGTCGTGGTGGCGGCGAGGAAGAGGAAGCTCGCTGCACCAAGAACCGACGCGAAGCGGAGCGCAGCCCCGACACTGATCTCGCCCGTCACGAGTGGACGACCGGCCGTCCTCATCATCTGCCGGTCAATATCTGCATCCACGATGCAGTTGAATACGTTCGCGCTCGCCGCGCTCAGCGTTCCGCCAATCAGGGTGCAGAGAATCAGCAGCAGTGGCGGTACCCCTTGTGCGGCGAGGAACATGGCGGGGACGGTTGTGATGAGCAGCAGCTCAACGATCCGCGGCTTAGTCAGTGCGATGTATGCACTCAGCGTGCTTCGAGCTGTCCCCTTCGTTGCAGCGCCTCCTGAGCCGTCACTCGGATCAGCATGGGCACGTCGCGCTTCAAGCAGCGCAATCGCCGCCGCAGCAACAACGAGAATCCAGATCAGCGTGGCGAGTGCAACGTGGAGCGTCTGTGTCCACGGTGCGAGTTTGGTGAAGATTTGTAGCGCGCCAATAAGGCACTGCACCAGGAAGATTCCGATCGCCGCGGTCAAGAGGCGCTGGGTCTGGCGTGGGCTCCCTGGCTCACGACGTACGATCCAGAGTGCCGAAACCAAGATCAGCCCCACGATCCCAGTTGCGTAGCGGTGCACGATGTGCGGTGTGGAGAGTTCAGTGACGGGCGGGAGGATCGTGCCCCCCATCAGAGGCCAGTCCGGATAGAGGAGGCCGGTGTCCGTGCCGGTCACGTTCGAGCCAAACATCAACAGTGCATAGACTGACCCAGCGGCAACCACCGGGGCAATGACGGCGCCGCGCGCCTGCAGGATGCCGCCCAAGCGCTCAGGGTAGCCACTACGGGCAAGCACCCAGACCTGAAGGCCAACAAACGCCATCGCGGTGGCGAGGTGTGCGGTCACCGACTGGCCCGAGTTGAACTCGAGCACCGTCTGCCGACCGAGCCATGCCTGGAAGAGGACAAGCACGAGCAGTGCAAACGAAGCGCCTTGGATTGAGCGCCGACCCTTCAGTGAGCGAAGGGCGAGGACGAGAACCAGAAGCGTCAGCAGTCCAATCCCCGCCGCAACGGCGCGATGAATCCACTCCAGCCACGCCTTGTAATCGTCAAGTGGTGGAATGATTTGACCGTAGCAGAGTGGCCAGTCTGGGCAACCCATTCCGGAGTCAGTCGCGCGAACGATCACTCCAATCACAACGAGTCCGATCGTTGCGCCGAGGAGCGTGGCGAGCGAGCGGCGGAAGGCCTGCATGTGTTGATGATACGCGGCAACTCAAAAACCTGCGGTAGAGTGACGTGGTGAGATTGATGCACGCCGTTCTACTCCTCGTGCTCCTTGCAGGATGCGCCGGTGCACCCAGTACCCCGTCACCCTCTTCACCTGACAGCGCGCGCAGCGGATGTGTTGGCGAATGGCCTCTCGCCGGGAAGACGGTGAGCTCCGGCCCAATTCCACTCCTCGCGAACAGTGACCTGGCCGTGGGAGAGAATCGACTGCTTCTCGGCCTCGTTGATGCGGAAGGCTTCCCGCTCGGCAGCCCTGCGTGGTCCCTCAAGGTGCAGACGTTCGACATCACAAACGACGGCTGCGCACCGCTAACGCCGCCCACCGACCTCCCCTTCGTCTGGTCAATCAACGAGGTTCGAGGATTCTTTATTGGAGATACGAGCTTCCCAACAGGCGCGGAAGAGATTGGCCTCTCGATCTCTGGCGAAGATGCAGACGGCACGCCGCTCTCGATTCGATTCACCACCCGTGTTGCACCCGTTGGTACCGCACTACGCCCAGGTGCGGTGGCACCAACGATCGCAACGCCAACGCAGAAGACGAGTGAGCACGGTCTCGCGGGGATCAGCACAGATCCAGAGCCACTCCCGCGGCTCTACAAGTACTCCGCGGCGGACCTGATCGCTGCAGGGACACCCTTCGTGATCGTCTTCGCCTCACCGGCCTTCTGTGTCTCGCAGGCTTGCGGCCCGACCATCTCTGTGGTGAAGAAGGCCGCGGCGCGGCACCCAGGCGCCCTCATCCTGCACGTGGAGCCATATCTCATGGAGTGGAACGGAAGCCGCGTCATCCCCACCTTGGACGCTAGCGGACGACTCCAACCGAGCGCGGTTGCTACCGCATGGCGGCTCCCTGTGGAGCCATGGATCTACACCGTTGATGGGAACGGCGTCATCATCCACTCCTTCGAAGGCGTGATCGGCGACGCTGAACTTGACGCCGCCATCAAGGAGATTGACGCAGACTAGCGGCCGCTACTCCCCGGCGCTCCGATCGGTTCACCAGCTGCGCAGAGTGGACACTCGCTCGCCTCATACGTCGGCAGGTCAAGGGTGAGCGCCGCAATCAGCGGAATGCTTTCACGGCCTGGGATATCAATACTTCGGAGTCCTGGTGAGCGGCTCGCCACCACCGCGGCAGCGATCGGATGAGCGCCGGCAGCAAGGAGTGGTGGGAGGAGCGCCTGAAGTGAGCCGCCCGTGGTCAAGATGTCGTCCACCATCAGCACACGAGCACGTGGCGGAATCTGAAACCCACGTCGAAACTCTCGTCGAGTCGACCCCGCCTCACCAGTCACCTCTTCAGCGAAGATGCCGCGCACACCGAGGAGCCGGCCAATCTCGTACGCAAGGAGCACACCGCCAGTGGTTGGACCAGCAACGAGGTCGATCTCAACTGCGGCGGCCTGCGCTACCGCAAGTGCGCGCTCCGCGAGCAGCGCGCACACTTCTGCTGCTGCGTCAGGGTGCTGCAACAAGGACCACTTCTCAAGGTAGCGATCTCCATGCCGTCCACTTTTCAAGAGAAAGTGGCCGCGTTGAAGCGCTCCAGTCGCAATGAAGAGTCCCTCCACTCGACGCGCGCTCAGCGCCTCATCATGTGATGCGACACGCGACTGCGGATACCCCTCGGGAGGACGGAGCGGATCGCGAAGCGGGAGGAGCGGCTCACTCATGGATCGCAGCCTACTCTCTGCCACGTTCGTTCGCGCCGTCCAGCGCAAGTCCCGCAAGATCGGAGATACGCTCCAGCCCTCGCGCCGCAGCGGCGCGTCGTGCGGACTCAAGAACCGCGCGCGGCAGGCTCGGATCCGCCCAGAGCGCACTTCCCAAGCTCACCGCCACCGCACCTGCGGCGAAGGCGTCCAGCGCATCAGCTGGCGAACCGATGCCGCCACCGCCGATGATGGGAGCGCTCCCATGCGCAGCGACAGATGCAGCAAGCGCGCGTGGGCGAATCAGTGGACCAGAGAGTTCACCGAGCCCTTCTGCGAGCGCACCACCCGTGCGGCTCCGACTCGGCAAGAACCCGATCGGAGATCCGCTGATTGAGAGTGCGCTCACGCCCAGATCCGCGGCGGCGTCTGCGAGAGCGCGAAGGGAGACGGCATCTGGTGAAACCTTGACGATGATCGGGAGCTCCGTGCTCTCTCGCGCCAACTCAATCACCTTCAGCGCCTCAGGATACGCACTCTCCCATCGCGCTCCGCGGAGCGCACTGCTCGGCGCAGTGAGGTCGAGCTCGTAGGCATCTACGCGGACCTGATCGGCGCGTGACTCGACCCGTGCGATCAGCGCCGCCAGTGACCGCTCATCTGTTGCCACCAGCGAGAGGGCCACAGCGCATGGGGCGGCACGCCAGGCGGAGGCGTGGCGGTCAATGACGTCATCGACGCCAGGGTTCTCTCGGAGGACGGCGTGAAGGAGACCACCCGGGACCTCCACGATGCGCGGAAGGCTTGGTCCACTTCGCGGTGCAAGCGAGACACCGCGCGTGACGAAGAGGCCAACATCTCGCAGGTCAATCAGCTCGCTCACCTCAGCGCCGAATCCGAGTGGTCCGCTCGCGATCACGATCGGTCGTTCGAGCCGCAGTGGGTGCGCGCCGCCAAGATCTAGATCCGTTCGCACGCTCGCCGCTGTGATCCGAGCCTCCACTATCGTATGCCCCGTGAACGCGCCGCGCCACCTGGTGGCGTCACCGCGGGTCCCTCTTTGCAGAGGCGGATACTCCCCGCCGCACTCTGATAGGTACAACCGCCACAGACACCACTCCCGCATCCGATCTCGTGCGCCACGATCAGTTGCAGTCGCGAAGCGCGCGCGTCACCGCGATGTCGTGACACGCGGGCACTGGTGCGATCTTCAGCGCCAGCCGCGCGGAGTTGCAGCCCTGTCGCACCGAGCAGTTCGCTCGATCCCGCTGCAACGACCTGGTCCGCCCACTCCGCATATGTGTGGACAAGGTCCGCGGCACTCCCGTGGTGGCCCAGGCTTCCATCTGCGGTGGCGACCAGGATCTCAACGGATTCGGGTAGCAGCGATGCGGCAGGGATCTCCGCTGCGGTGCTCGCCTCAATCAACATCGTCACCGATCGCCCCACCTCCGAGAGCGATGTCGCGAGGAGTCGCACCCACGGGAACCCTTCAACGTCCGTCACGATGAGGATCTGCGTCGCATCAGGATCGATATCAATCGGCTGTCCGATCGGTCCACCTACAGAGAGGTGTGTGCCGGGCGCGAGCTCCGCGAGTGAGTCGCGACCCCCATCTGCACGTGGTTGCAGACCAACTTGGACGCTTCCTGCAATGAGATCAAGCTGGGTCACCGGGGCCACGCGGCGAAGCCGATAACCACCCGCTTCGGCATGGAGAAGGTGGAGCGCATGTCCCGCGCGCAACGATGCGATCAGTTCAGGGAGGCGCAGGAGAAGGGCTGTGCGTCCCGGTGCAAGTTCTCCTACGGCGAGTAGCCTGGCGCGGACGGGCGACGCGCCCATCGCGCGTTAGACCTTTGCGCCGTGATCACCGGCGGCGCCGAGTCCGGCAACGATTGCGCCGGTTGGGCGCACCGCAAGTCCCGCCTTCGTTCGAAGCGCAGCCTCAATGCGGTCATACAGATCTGCTGGTGCCCAGAGCTCCACCACTTCGGCGGTGGAGGCACGATCAAGGCTGCTTCGCTTGCGCGCGTCGACAGATCGAACGCGGAAGGAGAGGTCGCCCTCCAAGATGAGCTGCGGTGCCTTCGCGCTCCCCGCCAAGAGGAGTGGGGCGATCACTTTCAGCGTGTTGCGGTGCTCTCGGAGGTAGCGGCCGAGTCGATCCGCCGCATGCTCAACCGCGGTGAGTCGCTCCGATCCTGCCGCCTCAGCCGCCTCAGCGAGCTTTCGGGCGAGCTCTGGCGCAAGCCCGTGCCGCGCTGCTGCAGCACGAGTGCGCGCCGTTTGAGAGAGCGTGATCTTCTTTTTGAGTGGTTTGGCGGGACGCTTGGAAGGCATCAGCCGCGGTACTCAAGGTCGCGCGAGAGTCGCTCGCGCAGGAACATGGAGTGGTGGCGTTCAAACATCCACTCACCCGCACGGTGACCGAGCGCACGCGAAGACTCGTCGCGCTCGAGAAGGTCTAGGGTGCCGTAGTCAGGAAGGTCAAAGAGGATGACATTGTCAAAATCCCAACCGTGCGCAACGTTGTACCAGCCCAAGAACTTGATGCCAAACTTCTCTTCGTAACTCTTCACCGTTTTCGGGAAGAGGGTGCGCATGAAGAACTTGAAGAAGGGGTCGCGGCCCCGTCGAATCGAGAAGTACGTTGCGAGGACTGGCATTAGCGAGATTCTCCCATGCCGCCGTCCTCGCTGTCGCTCTTCGCACGCTGCGCCTCGTCCTCAAGCTCCCCCACCGTCTTGCTCTTGCTCGCGAGCGGCGCACGCCGGCCGCGTCGATCGGCCGCCACGAGTCGCAGGAGGAAGATTGAGGTCTGGCCAACAAGCAGGAGCAAGATCACCACCCCAATCAAGAGCACGGTGGCGATCGCCGCGCCCCAGTTCAGAACCGCCGAGAGCGGTGCCAAGATCATGAAGATCACAAGTGCCACCACTTGAATCCAGAAGCAGCCAAGTCCAGGGCCGCGATCTGGGCTGAGTGGTGCCCCCTTGTATTCGGGCATCTCGGGCGCAGGTGTGCTGTTCACCCTCTCATTCTGCCTTCCAGGCGACTTCGCCGTTGAGCAGGGTCATGAGCACCACGCCAGGGAGTGACCTGCCGAGGAGCGGCGTATTGATGCTGCGTCCAACGAGGGTCTTCCGAGTCGGCACCCAGGTTGCCGCAAGGTCGACCACGAGAAGGTTCGCTGGCCCGCCCACCGCCAACCCGCGGGCAAGCGCTGGCCGATTCAGCACAGCGGCAGGGCCGGTGGTGAAGAGAGCCGCCACGAGCGACAGCGGAAACTCGCCAGCAGCGCGCGCCGCGAGCGCGGTGCTGAGCGCAGTCTCAATTCCTGCGATGCCGTTTGCCGCAAGGCCGAACTCGACCTCCTTCTTCTCGCGCGAGTGAGGTGCGTGATCTGTTGCGATCGCGGATGCGGTGCCGTCGCGGAGCGCGGCGCGGCAGGCAGCCGCGTCCCCTGCGTTGCGCAGCGGCGGACAGACGCGCAGGTTCGTGTTGTAGGCATCAGCGGTTGGTGTGAGTGCAGCGGGGCGCTTCTCGCTGTACTCCCACGCCCAGCGCTGGTCACCTGCGATCCACGCGTCGGTTATTGAGAAATGATGTGGTGTGATGTCACACGTAATCGGGAGCCCCTCCGCGCGCGCCGCGCGAACGGCGTCGAGTGCCTGCGCGGTTGAGAGATGTGTCAGGTGGAGTCGAACGCGTGGCTCGTCACGAGCCGCGTCGCGCAAGAGTGCAATGTTGCGCACCACGGCACTGATCTCGCCCGCGGCGGGCCACGGTTGCAGACCGAGTGCTGTCGCAACGAGCCCATCCGCCGCCTCACCACCCTTGGTAAGTCCTGGATCTTCGCAATGCTCAATGAGTGGCAGCCCGAGTGCGCCTGCGGTGATCAGTGCGCTACGGAAGCGTGCGGGGTCGGCGATGGGACTTCCGTCGTCGCTGAAGGCAACTGCACCCGCGGCGGCAAGTTCTGCCATAGGTGAGAGGGCACCGCCCGCACGTCCGAGCGTTGCGGCGGCGCTCGGCATCAGCGTGAGGCCGCGAGGTGCGGCCGAGCGGGTCAGCTCGCGAAGCAGTGCGGGATGATCCGCGGCCGGTTCACTGTTCGGCATCAGCGCAACGGCCCCGTATCCACCGTGGGCGGCGGCCGCCTCACCACTCGCCACATCCTCAGATGCGCCGCACCCTGGTTGACGGAAGTGCGCATGGAGATCGATCAGCGCAGGAAGCACCAGACGCTTCGGATCCTTCACCCCAGGTTCGCCCCCCTCGATGAATGTGCGACGCGCTTCAGCAATGCCGTCACGCCACTCAAGTCGCGCCACCTTGCCGCTATGAACTTCGATCGTGGCAACGCCTGCGCGTCGACTCACCGGGTCAACGACCCAGTGCTCCGTCAGGAGCACTCGTTCGGCGCGCGGTCGACTCATGCGCTCCCCTTTGCCCGCACTGGCACTGCGAGCGGCGTATCACCGCGCACGGTGCGCCAGAGCGCCGCCATCCGAACGGGGATCCCTTCGCTGACCTGTTCCAAGATCAGGCTGCGTGGTCCGTCGGCAACATCCGGGTCAATCTCCACCCCTTCATTCATGGGACCAGGGTGCAACACCACACACCCACGCGCAGCCGCCGACGCAATGCGCTCTTCTGTCAGCCCCCACGATTCGCGATACGACTCAAGTGAACTCACCTCACCGTCGCCGAGCCGCTCGTGCTGGATCCGCAGTGCCATCACCGCGTCAGCGCCGTCGAGCGCTTCCGCAAGCGTCGAACAGAGCGTGAGGCCGCCGCTTCGCTCGGCAAGCTCCTTGAATCCGCGAGTCAACGACGCGGGGCCAGCGAGTCGCACCTCAGCGCCAGCCGCGCGCAAGGTGTGCAGATTCGAGCGTGCCACACGGCTATGGAGGAGATCACCGATGATCGCCACGCGGCGACCCTTCAACGTGCCATCCTTTGCGCCGATGCGGCGCACCAACACGGCGAGGTCGAGCAGCGCCTGCGTTGGATGCGCATGCCACCCATCGCCCGCGTTGAGTATCGACCCATCAAAGACGCGAGCCGCAAGCCAGGGTGCACCGGCACGCTCATGGCGCAGCACGATGACGTTGCTCCCTAAGGCGCGCAGGGTCTTCACCGTATCAACGAGTGACTCGCCCTTTCCGACCGACGAGCTTGAGACGGCAACGCTGTTCACGTTCGCACCGAGTGCCTTCGCAGCGTTCTCAAAGGAGATGCGCGTCCGCGTGGACGCCTCATAGAAGAGTGTCGTGACGTTGACGCCTTTCAGGGCATCTGTTCGACCGGAGGGTGAGCTCAGGATGTGGCGTGCCGCCTCGGTCGTTTCGAGGAACTGCGTCAGATCACTCCAGGAGTAGCCTGCAACATCCAGCAGGTGACGGTGCGGCACAGACGTGGGCGACATTGGCGTCCCCCGCCCTCCCGCGCTCAGCCCTTCGCCTTCGCGGCCGCCTCGTTGGCGGCAAGATGCTCCGCGAGCAGCTCCACCTTTACGAGATCGTCGCCATCAAACTCCTTTACGCAGACCCGCACCACCTCTTCACTCGTCGTGGGGATGTTCTTCCCGACGTGATCGGCGCGGATCGGCAGTTCACGATGTCCGCGATCAATGAGTGCGACGAGGCGAATCGCCTTCGGTCGACCGTAGTCAATCAGTGCATCGAGTCCAGCGCGAATCGTGCGACCCGTATAGAGCACATCATCAACCAGGATCACCGTCTTGTCGGTGATGTCGCTCGGGATGCTCGTCCCTTTATGGACGGGGGCGACGGAGATGGTGGAGAGGTCATCGCGATAGAAGCTGATGTCGAGCGTGCCGTATTCAACGTCGACCCCTTCGTGCTCCTTGATCGCCTGAACGATCACCTTTGCAAGCGGGACACCGCGGCGCTGAATGCCAACCACAACGAGCCCTTTGGTCCCCTCTTTCTCAACGATCTCGTGGGCGATGCGGGTGAGGGCGCGGCGGATCTCTTCCGCGTTCATGACCATGCGTGCCATCTGGGTCTCCTCTCTCCCGCCGGCCGATCTCTGCCGACCACGTCGCGGGTGCCGCCGAATGCTAGCAGGGGGCTAGGTGAGGGCTCGTCGCAGTTCCGCCGCCGCCTCCTCTGGTGCGATCGGGACCACAGGGACCCCGGAGGCCAACTCAAGCCCACCGATCGGTCGGAGGCGCGGGTGAAGCTCCCAGTGCCAGTGATAGGTGAGGTCGACACGCTCTCGGAGTGGCGCCGTGTGCAGCAAGAGGTTGTATGGCGGCATGCCGATCGCACGGAGCGCCTTCACCGCCGCCTGCAGAGTCTCCGCGAATCCGCGCAGTGTTGCGGTGTCAACGTCGCCGAAGTCAGCGGCATGGTTGTTCGGGATGATCCACGTCTCAAACGCCGATCGGCTCGCAAACGGCGCGATCACCGCACCATATGGATCTCGATGAATCAGTCGTCGACCGCTCGCCACTTCGTCCTGCACCATGTGGCAGAAGGCGCACCCGCCCGCACGAATCGAGAGCCGCGCAGCGCCGCCGATCTCCTCGGCGAGGCGGTGTGGCACCTGCGGCAGATCGTACGTCTCAAAGCAGAGGTGATCTGTCATCGCGCCCGCCTGTGCGGCGGCATTCCGAACGAACTGAATGTAGGCCGTACTCCCCAACTCTCGGCCCGCACGAATCTGGTCGCGGATTGCGGCCAGGAAGTCCACGACTAGTTCTGTCGGGACCTCATCGAGCTCGCCATGCTCACCGCGCGGGGCAATCAGCGTGGACCAAGATCCGGCACGATCTATATCGCTCAGCGTGAGGAATCCAGACTCGCCCGCCGCCGCATCTGTCCGCGTCCCAACCGAGTGGAACGCGCCCTGCCGTAGCATCCGACGAGAGATTGCACTCGCCTCACCCTGTTCGCAGTTTCCGCACGTGGCGTCTCGCGCACCCGAGAGTCGAGCCTCATGGAACCGCTCTGGCTGAAACTCGCGATCAACAACCGTCGCCGACCACCAACCGGTGATCTCGTCACGTCGCAGTTCCCACATTCCACCGCCACTCATGCGCCAGCCTCGCTCATGCTGCTGATCGTAGCGCCATCAAGATACGCACCGATCGCCGCCCCGTACGCGTGTGCCGCCACCTCGGCAACCTCGGAAACGGCCGGCGCATCAGCTCCCACCGCCGCACGATCACCCGCCGCCACCGCTGCCCAGTCGCGCTCCAGTGCGATTGAGGTTGAGACGACTCCTGCATGTCCGCACGGATTGATCAGCGAGAAGGCTTCAAGATCACGTCCCACATTCAGCGCCAAGCCGTGCCACGCCACGCCGCTCTCCACGCGCACGCCAACCGCGCCGATCTTGCGCTCATCAACCCAACAGCCTGGCGCACCGCTCCGACGCCCTGCCTTCACGCCGTAGTGCGCACACGCCGCGATCAACGCGTCTTCCAGCGCGCAGATGTGCTGACGAAGCGAAATCCCCGCCGCGCGCAGGTTGATGATTGGGTACGCCACCAGGTGACCCGGACCGTGATACGTCACTTCACCGCCGCGCTCGACTCGTCGCAGCGCAATGCCACGCGCCGCGTACTCCGCCTCAGACAGATGCAGATGCGCGAGCGTTGCGTTTTTTCCGAGCGTCAGCACGGGCTCATGCTCGAGTGCAAGGAACGCATCCGCACCTCGCCCGTCCACGCGCTCTTCAACGATGCGCCGCTGCAGCGCATGCGCCTCGTCATAGCCGAGCCTGCCGAGCCAGCGGTATGCGATCTGTGGACGCTCACTCTCCATCCTCTGAGCGTAGCCTCCTGGACTCCCCATGCGCTATCCTCACCCCCCACGCGGGAGTAGCTCAGTTGGTAGAGCGTCTGCTTCCCAAGCAGAAGGTCGCGAGTTCGAGCCTCGTCTCCCGCTCCAGTCCCCTCTCCCAAGTAGACTGCCGCCATGGCAAAAGATGGGAAGCAGAACCTCGAGCGCGCGGCGATCGAGACGCTCGCCGTTCACGCTGGCGAGGGGGCTGATCCAACCACCCGCGCGCACAACCTCCCCATCTATCAGACGGCTACGTTCACCTTCGAGACGGCCGACGAGAAGGAGGCAGCGGTCGACGGCGCACTCGCCTGGGAGCCGAACCGCTACTTCTACACGCGCACCAACAACCCCACCACGGCCGCACTTGAGGAGAAGCTCGCAGCGCTCGAGGGGGCGGAGAGTGCGATCGCGTCGGCCTCCGGAATGTCCGCAATCTCCGCGGGGCTGCTGGCGCATCTCAAGAGCGGCGACCACTTGATCGTTGCGGATGACCTCTTCATCATCAGTCAGATTCTCTTTGCCGAAGACTTCCCGTCTCGTGGCATCGACGTCACGCCTGTTGAGATCACCAACCTTGAGGCGGTGAAGGCGGCAATACGACCGAACACGAAGATCATCTTTGCGGAGGTGCTCTCGAATCCGTGGATGAGGATCAGCGATGTACCAGCGCTCGCAAGGATTGCGCATGACGCAAAAGGGCTACTCGTGATTGACAACACCTTCCTCAGCTCCGTCACGATTCGTCCGCTTGAACACGGAGCAGATCTGGTGTTGCAGACGACCACCAAGTGGATCTCAGGGCACGGAGATGCGCTCGGTGGTATTGCCGCAGGCTCCAAGGCGCTCGTCGACCCGATTCGTCGGCAGACCGATCTTCTCGGTGGTGCAGCTTCGCCATTCAATTCTTGGTTGATCGCGCGTGGTGCACGCACCCTCCCGCTACGAGTGCAGCGTGCAACGGCGAACGCGACGAAGCTCGCTGCGTTCTTGGAAGGTCACGAGAAGGTGGAGTGGGTCCGTCACCCGAGCCTCGCCTCACATCCTGATCGTGCGGTGGCGGATCGAATCCTTGGCGGGAAGTGGGGCGGGATGCTCTCGTTCAAGCCGCGCGCCGCTGCGGGCGTGGATCCGCTCGATGCGATGCGTGCCGTTGCGGACAACATCGCGCTCTTCGGTGTCGGCGTGAGCCTCGGCGAGGTGGACACGCTCATCTATCCAATGCCGAAGCGCGGCGGCATCTTCCGCATCAGCGTTGGCATTGAAGACGCTGACGACATCATTCGGGAGTTCGATCACGCGCTGGCGCACGTCAAGTAGATGCCAGCACGGCCCCCAGCAGACGCGCTCCACCTCAGCTGGGAGCAGCTTGATGCACTCGTTGAGCGGCTTGCTGGGGAGATCATGCGCCTTGAACCGAGCAGCCAGCCTGAGGCGATCCTTGCAGTGAGTCGCGGAGGTCTCGTTCCGGGTGCCATGCTGGCCTACCGCATGAGTCAGCGCGACCTCTTGGTTGCGGTAGCAGAGCACTACGACGAACGCGGTCGACGAGATCAGGCAACGATCACCCGAATGCCGCCGGATGAGGCGCTTCGCGGACGACGCATTCTGATCGTCGATGAGGTCTGGGAGAGCGGCCGCACGCTGCAACGTGTCGCCGGGGCGGCCGAAGCGGCTGGCGCCGAGGTGCGTACGGCCGTGCTGCACTTCAAGCCGAGCCAGAGTGAAACCTCAGGAGCTCCGGATCACTACGCAGCGACTGCGACGGGTTGGGTCATCTACCCGTACAAGGGGGGCGAGTGAGCAGAAAGAACGGAAGAGGGATGCTGTTGATGGTGGCAGCTGCCGCGAACGCGCTCCTTTCGCTGCTCCTGCTGCTCGTCGGAATCGTCCTGACGGGAGGACTGCTCAACCTTGCACTCGTGGCGGGCAATACAACATGGGGTCTCCTCGGGGCTCGTGCGGCAGCTGAGCTCGGCGAAGAGTTCGTTGCACTCCTTCAGTTGTTTGGGGCTGACCCTGCCGTTCTTCTGGAAGAGTTCGTCGCCTCCCAAGGTCTACCCTCTTTTGATCGCTTCGCTCGCGATGTTCTCGCCGCACTCTTTGTTGGCGTCGCGCTCTTCGCTCCATCAGGCGTTGCGTCAGGTCTTGCCGCGGTGCGCATCTGGCGACTCACACCGGCGGCAGAACGCGGCGTGCTTCACCTTTACGCTCTTCTGGTCACACTCCTCGGGGCGCTCGGGCTGCTCATTGCCGCTGCGCCACATCCCATCTGGGGTTCGGTCCTGGTGGTGGGGCTGTTGACTCTGCTCGCAATTCGTCGACCGCGCGCGGTGACTCCTCCCTATAGCGCCTAGCTCGCCACGCGACGCACGCGCAGTGCGAGCCGTACCAGCGGACCGCGGATCGGATCGAGATCAAGATCAAGTGCCCCAGGGTATGCGTGCACGTCACCGCCCCAGCCGGCCTTGAAGTGCGCAATGCCAGGCGTGACGAGTCCCCACATGTCGTACCAGGTGCTCCCCTGATCAACCGCACGTTCGATCGCGAACGCCTTGAGTGCGTAAGGTGCGCGCAACTCGTTGCCGCGATCGGTCGCACCACCGAAGAGTTCGGTACTCCCGCTCTCCGTGCGCACGACCAGAAGCGCGCCGAGCAACTCAGATGCGCCGCGCGCGTCCGCCCCTTCTGCAATCAAGAGTTCTGAGCGTGGACCAAAGGCGCGCATCAGCTGGGCAAAGGCTTCGCCGCTTCGCGCTTTGCTCCCCGTCCGCTCACTGATTGCACGCATCACCGTACTCAGCGCAGGAAGTTCATCAACGCTGCCGAGGCGCACGGTCACTCCATCTGTGAGTGCCTGGCGAGCGTACTGGCGCCACTTGCTGCGCCATCCGGCACGCACCGCTTCGACACCTCCGCGCAGCGCGATCCGCCGACTCGAGGGCGGCTGAATTGGAGCGGCGAGGTGGAGGCGCGCGCCAGCGCCCGTTGCGGCACTGATCCACAGTGCGCGAAGGCTGGCAGTGAGTGCAGGGTCAGGTTGCACAACGTTGCTCTCCGGATCAACGATGAGCGAACTCCCCGGCTCCAGACGTACAAGCGTGACCCCGTCGGCGCGAAGCGAACGAATTCCGCGCAGCAGCTCAGTGCGGAGTGCATCGGCAACACCTGGGTCCGCGCATGCAACGAGGGGCGCGCGCGGCGCGTAGGCGAATCGGCCGAGTGGTCCAGGGAGGCGCTGCAGGAGGAGCTGTGCGCCCGCCCATGCGCCACTCGGATGCTGCGCAATCAATCGCGTTGAACTCCAGCCAGTGAGCTTTTTGGATGCCGCCCATGCGGCAGTCTGCGTGAACGGAAGCTCGTCGATCTCGCCTGCCGCGTATGCACGGACGAGCCGCGCCTCCCACGCGTCTGGCTCTTCACGAAGGCTCTCAATCTTGTCACTCATGCGGTAAGGGTACGCGCCCCGCTAGGCTTGTGCGAGTGACGTCAACTCCTCCGCTCCCGCCGATCGCGCTCGACCCTGAGGGGGTCGTCTTTGACATGGACGGCATCCTCTGCGACAGCGAGCCGCTGTGGGCCGAAGCTCGCTTTGCTGTGGCGGAGGCACTTGGGAGCAGCATCACGCTCGACGACTTTCACGCCTTCTACGGGTCCAACACCGCGCAGTGGAGCGCGGGGATGGCGAAACTCTTCAACTACCCTGACCCTGCACGCGTCGCGCAGCTCACCATCGACCACCTGCTCAACGCATATGGAAGCGGCGCGATCCGGCCGATTCCGAGTGGGGTCGCCGCGCTGCGCCGCGCCGCGACCCGCGGGCCCGTAGCCGTCGCATCGGGAAGTCCGCGAGTGGTGATCGGCACCGTACTCGAGCTACTCGGCATTGCCAGCGTTGTCCGTGAATATGTGAGCTGCGACGAAGTGACTGCCGGGAAGCCACTCCCCGACGTCTATCTTGAGGCGTGCCGTCGCATCGGCATCACCCCGTCACGGTCACTTGCCATTGAAGATTCGCTCGCCGGCGCACGTGCAGGGAAGGCGGCGGGGATGACCGTGGTCCTTGTCCCGCTCGACGGCGCCCCTTCTTCGGCAGGCGCCGAAGCATTTGCCGACGTGATCCTTACGAGTCTCGACCAGCTCCCACTCGCCGCCCGAGGCGAGTAGCGGGGTCTAGCTCTTGACGATCCCCACCTTTGCGCCGAGCGCATCGTTGGAGGGCTCAATCAGATAGCTCCCGTCGTCAAAGATGATCACGGGGATTGACTTTGCACCGGTGAGCTTCTCGATCATCTCCTTTGCCGCGGCATCCGCGTCAACATCAACGTAGGTGTATGCGACGCCGTGGGCGTCAAGGTAGCCTTTCGAACGTCGGCAGTCCCCACACCAGTCCGCGCCGTACATCGTGATCTTCTTCTCGTCTGCCATCACACCCTCACTCGCTCTAGCCAGCGGCGCCAGCCATCAGCAACATCGTAGCGGGTGCGCAGAGATGCCAGCGAGCGCGTACGCTATCTGCATGGGAGTTGCACGTCTGCTCGGCTTCACCGCCCTCATCGCCGCAGAGTGGGTGCGTGGTATTGGGCTGGTTGCCGCAGGCGCGCTCACCTACGGGCTCTTGGGCGGCGTGATGCCAGCCCCTGGCGGTTTTGATCAACCGGTCGCGATCGCCGCGTTTCTCACCATCGCACTCGGCGCAGTTGATCTCCTTCTCGCCGCGCTCTTTGCCGCGACCGCGCTGCGGCTTCGCGCACTCAAGCTCTCAGCGGACCGACCCGTGACCCTTCAGGCGGCATGGAGTGCCGGCCTCTCGCTCCTCCTGATCGCAGCGGGGAACCCCCTCCTCCCACAGATCACCATGGTGGGACTGGCGTTCCTCGCGGCCGCATCCCTGCGCCTGATGGGTGCCCGCGAGGGGCAGAACGGCTAGACTCCCCCGCATGGTTGGACCGGTCTATTTGACGAAGGCGGGACGTGAGGCGCTCGAGGCCGAGCTACACGACCTTGTCCACAATCAGCGCCCCGCGGTCATCGCGCGCATCAAAGCGGCGAAAGAACTCGGCGACTTGCGCGAAAACGCCGACTACGAGATCGCACGCAACGAGCAGAGCTTCATTGAGGGGAAGGTCCTTGAGATTGAAGAGAAGCTGCGCAATGCAGAGATGATCGATGAGAATGCCAGCACCGACCACGTGGGCCTTGGCACCACTGTCGAGGTCACCGCGGAGCGAAAGACGCGCACCTACATGATCGTGGGATCCACCGAAGCGGACCCGAGCGGAGACCCGCCAAAGATTTCCAACGTTAGCCCACTCGGCGCATCGCTCCTAGGAAAGAAGCTAGGGGAGAAGGTTCAAGTCACCCTGCCGAACGGCGAGAGTGTGACCTACACGATCAAGAAGATTTCGTAAGGGCGGTGGGGTTTGCCCCCCACACCGCACCCCCATCAAAGTGTTCTGACTTCCAGATTGGCACGTCCTGTTTGATCGATTCGATCAGTGCGCGACTCACAATATAGGCGCGCTCTCGGTGCGGCGAGGCGACAACGGTGATCATGCTGATGGCTCCCACTGGCACCACCCCAACCGCGTGTAGGACGCCAATCCCTCCCTGCCGCGCCAGCCCATCGTCGAATAGCCGCTCACAGATGTCGGCAAGCTCACTCTCTGCGTAGCCATCCGCCGCCTCATATTCAAGATGCGTCACCACACTGTTCGCGAACGGTGCGGCCGTCTCCTCTTCCCCAGGCGCTGGCGTTCCAGGCGTCACTCGTGTTCGGCCCACAAAGATCACGACCGCCCCGTCTGCGTCCGTGGCGACTTCACGAACAAGCGCGGAGATGTCTTCATCCCGCAGCGGTGCTGGCACGATCCGCGTGACGAGGCGTGGCTCCGCGCCACCACTCGCAGGGGGGAGCAGTGCGTACTCAGTGTCTGGCGCCACACGAATCTGGCGCAGGTCTGCGCCTCGCGCTACGAGCGTGCCGCTGACCCCGATGCGCACATGTGGCCGAAGGGCGGACAGCGCTGGCCGCGTTGTGAAGAAGGCATCGACGAGATCGTTGAGCGTCGCTCCCTCGTGCAGATTGAGAGCAACCTCACTCGCCCCTTCACGCGAGCGGATCATCGCAAAGAGTCGGACGCGCACCTGCATTGTTAGACGAGAACCCCCGCACCGAAAAAGAGTCCGCTCGCAAGGATCGTCCCCGTGATCACGGCGCCAAGATCAATGTAGAGGAGACCGGTGGCCGACTCCATGGAGCGAGCGCGCGCGGTACGCCATCCTGCGTAGGTAAGCAGCGCTGGAAAGATGAGCCCAATGAGGAGCCGCAGGATGGCGAAGAAGTCCCACCCCGCACCGAGCCCTCCCAGCCCCATCAGCTGCCAGATCAGGAAGAGCAGAATCTGTATCGCTACCCCCACACCGAGTGCGCGACTCAGCAAGAGAAGCGGCGACTCTGGCAGCTTCGGCGTCACCAGATACCAGTGCGCCAGGATCATGGCGGCAAATGCACAACCGGTCACATAGGTGAGGATGCTGAGCTGCGACGCAAGCGCGATCGCGATGAGCGGCGTCTTGGCCCAGCCGAACGCGCCAACCAAGATCACGCCAATACCGACCGCAACGCTGATCGCTCCAAGGGTGCGACCATCACTCCCGCGGGCGATGCGCAGCGTCCAGAGCGTTGCGAGCGAGGCAAGGAGAACGAGGAGGAGGCGGCGTAGTGCATCGAGCTCGGCACCGGCCGCCCGAATTGGCGCGGTGGCATCCGGCGCGGGGAGGGCGCCATCTGCGAGCCACGCGAGGAAGGCCCAGCCACCTGCGGCGAATACGGCAAAACCGCGGTAGCCGCGCGTTGACTCTGCGCGAAGCGTAAGGAGCAGGAGCGCGGCGAGTGAGCCAACGGCGAGGGCGACGAGCACAACCCAGTTAATGAAGGCGAGGGATCGGGCGATGCTCTCGACGGACATGGCACGAGCGTAGCACTCACGCGCAGCAGAACCTCCTCGCAGACGGCACAACAATCGGCAACAATAGGGTGATGACAGATACGCCACGAACCACACGACGGCGCGTGCCTCTTCCACCTGCGCTCAGCACTCCGAGCGCGGTGCAGGGCGAGGACGCGCCTGTTGAGGCGGTGCGCGCGATCGCCGCACTTCTTGGACGCGCGGCACTCCCTGGCCCGAAGTCACGACCTAAGCCTTCACCTCGTCCAACCGGACCGGTGGAGGCAGAGGATCACGACGAGGAAACCCTGCGCGGCGACCGCGAAGTACCGATTGCAGGGAGCCTTGCCACGCTCAGCGACGATGCGGAAGATGCAGTGCGTGATGCCCAGAAGCGCCAGCGCCGCGCCTGGAAACGAGTGCAGGAGGTCCTTGAACGGCTCTCCTCGGAGACGCCCGACGGGCTCTCGACCTAGTCCGACGCTACTGCGGATCGGCGAGGACGAGGAGTCGCAACTCGGTCATCTCTTCAATCGACCAGCGAATCCCTTCGCGCCCGAGACCCGACTCTTTCACCCCGCCGTACGGCATGTTGTCGATGCGATAGGTCGGCACATCATTCACGATCACACCGCCAACCTCTAGTTGATCGAACGCCGCGCGCACATGCGCAAGGTCATTGCTGAAGAGTCCGCACTGCAGACCGAAGCGGCTCTCGTTGACTGAGTCGATCACCTTGGAGAAGTCGCTGTAGCGTTCGAGGATCACGACGGGTGCAAATGCCTCGTCGCTGCAGATGCGCGCACTGCGTGGCACGTTTGTGAGGATGGTTGGCGCGAAGAGTCGTGGCTCACCCGCCTTCACCGCTGCACCACCCGCGAGAACCTGCGCCCCGGCGGCAACCGCCTCCGCGATCCACTCTTGCGTGCGCTTCGCAGCGCCGTCATCAATGAGCGGGCCTACGTCTGTTGCCTCATCTGCTGGGTCGCCCACCCTCAGTTGCGCTGCGCCAGCGACAAACCGCTTCTCAAATTCATCCGCAATTGCCTCGTGCAAGAAGATGCGCTGCACGCTGATGCAAACCTGACCGGCGTAGGCGAAAGCACCGACAAGTGCGCGCTTCACCGCCCAATCAAGGTTCGCAGTGGCATCAACGATACAGGCGGCGTTCCCGCCGAGTTCGAGGAGCACGCGACGCTTCCCCGCGCGCGCCTTCATCTTCCAGCCGATCTCTGGTGAACCGGTGAATGACAAGAGGCGGAAACGCTCGTCGTCAATGAGTTTGTCGGCAACGTCGCGCGCGGTGGGGATGACGCTGAGCGCTCCCGCTGGGAGGCCGGCCTCGGTCATGAGCTCCGCCACCTTCAGCATGATCAGCGGATCGGCTGACGGCGGCTTCAAGACGATGCTGCATCCGGCGGCGATCGCTGGAGCAACCTTATGGGCGGCGAGATTCAACGGGAAGTTGAAGGGGCTGATGCCGAGGACGGGGCCGACGGGGAAGCGACGGGTGATGCCGAGGCGTCCCTTGCTTGCGGGTGCAAGATCGAGCGGGATCGTCTCGCCAATCATCCGCTCCGCCTCCTCCGCTGCGAGTCGGAAGGTCAGCGCACCGCGATCAACCTCGGCGCGCGCATCGCGGATCGGCTTCCCCGCCTCGGCGGAGAGGAGTGCGGCGAGCTCGTCCCTGCGCGCGCTGATCCCTGCAGCCGTCTTGCGCAAAATCTCAGCGCGCTCCCATGCGCCAAGCGCGCGCATGCGTTCGAATCCCTTCTGTGCGCCAACAACGGCGCGCTCCATCTGCTCGGCGCTGGCCAGGAAGGTGCTCCCAACAACGCGCCCATCAAACGGAGAGTGAATGTCGTGCGGTTGCGGTGACTCCTCCCAGGAGCCGGCGACCAAAATCTTCTGTGGCTTCATGATGGGAGTCTAGCCGAGCCGCAGCGTCACTCAGAGTGCGGCGCCGCGCGGATAACTCCCCAAGATGCGCAGCTCGCTCGTCACCGCCTTCAGTGCGTGTAGCGCATCCTTGAGGGCGGGCTCATCCACCCCCGCGTCGAGGTCCATCCAGAACACATACTCCCAATCGCCTCCCTGGCTCGGCCGAGACTCAAGCTTGCTCATGTTGACCCCAGCGTCCGCAAACCTCTGCAGCACGGCGAGTAGCGTCCCCGGCTCATTGCGAACGCCGACCAGGAGGGTGGTACGAGGCGCGCCGCTCCGCGCGCTCAGTTCGGTTGCGCCCCCTGTTCGGCGCAGCACCCAGAAGCGCGTTCGATTCCCAGGATCGCGCTCAATGCCACTGGCGAGCTCAACGAGGCCGTGCAGCTTCGCCGCACGCGGCGAGAGGACGGCGGCGGCATCGCGTTCGCTGCGATCGCGAATCGCTGCACCCGCACCAGCGGTGTTGTAGGTGCTGAGCAGTTGCCAGTTTCTCGTGCGCAAGAACGGTTCCGACTGCGCCAGTGCCTGCGCATGGCTGTAGACGCGCGTGATGTCATCGAGCGCAACGCCAGGAATTGCGGCGAGGACAAGGTTCACCGGTACCACTGACTCCCCCACGATCTCGAGTGCGCCATCACGCACCAGGTCGAGCGTCTCGCGCACGGTGCCGTTCACCAGATTCTCAATAGGGAGAATGCCGAACTGCGCCCGGCCGTCCAGTACGGCCTCGCGAACGTCGCCGAATGAGCCGACGGGGAGACGTGTTACCGCATCACCAAAGAAGTCGATCAGTGCATCCTCGGCAAAGGCGCCAGGCTCACCGGAATAGGCAACGTTCTCGCGCTCCCCCATTATCGAGAACCAGGAACGTTGCGCTCGGAGCGACGAGCAACGGCGGCGTCGCCCTTCAGGAGCGCGTACTCCAGCGAATCGGCGAGCGCGAGCGCGGAGGCAGAGATGATGTTCTCGCCCACGCCCATGGTGGACCAGGCGTCACCACCCGCCACCGATTCAATCACCACGCGCGTCTTGGCGCCCGTAGCGGATTCGCCGTCAAGGATTCGCACCTTGTAATCAACCAGGTGCACAGCATCAAGCTGTGGATAGAATGCGCCGAGACCCTTGCGCAGCGCGCGGTCGAGCGCATTTACTGGGCCATTGCCATCAGATGCGGTGTGCAGATCTTCATCGCCAACCTGAACCCGCACCGTCGCCTGCGCGCGCGGTTCACTCGTTTCGCGCTGCTCCACAATGACGGTGAACTCCATGATCTTGAACGGCGCAGTGTAGCCAGGCTTATGGCGTTCAACCAACAGCTCAAACGACGCCTCAGCGCCTTCGTAACTCGCGCCGCCCGCCTCCATCTCCTTGACGAGTGCGGAAAGGGTCTTTGGGTCGAGGCCCGAGTTCGCGAGCTCAACGCCAAGCTCTGCGGCGCGACTCCCCGTGTTCGCCTTCCCGCCGAGCTCTGAGACGACCAGGCGACCACGGTTCCCAACGAGTGCGGGATCAATGTGCTGATACGCGCGAGGCGTCTTCACCTGTGCGGCGCCATGCACCCCACCCTTATGCGCAAACGCGGAACGCCCCACGTATGGCTGATGGTCGTCGGGCGCGAGGTTCGCGATCTCCGCCACCTCGTGTGAGAGCGTTGAAAGGTCGGCGAGTCGATCTGCCCCCGCCACCTTGTGCTCGCTCTTTAGCGCGAGGTTCGCCATGAGTGAGACCATATTCGCGTTCCCCGCGCGCTCCCCGTATCCGTTGATCGTGGCCTGAACGTGTCGCACGCCCGCATCGACGGCGGCAAGGGCATTCGCAACGGCAAGCTCCGCATCGTTATGCGAATGGATTCCCCAGACTACGTTTCGCGCACCCTTGTCCGCAGCGAGTTTGGCGCGCGCATCGCGTACGATTTCACTCATGCGGTTGGTCAGCGTGCCGCCATTCGTGTCGCAGAGGACGAGTGTGGAGGCGCCGGCGTCGCGCGCTGCACGCAGCGTATCTAACGCATAGGCGGCGTCCGCCTCATAGCCGTCGAAGAAGTGCTCCGCGTCATAGACCAGCTCGCGTCCGCGTTCGGCGATGTAGCCAATGCTCTCAGCGATCATGGCGAGGTTCTCCGCGCGCGAGACCTCGATCACCTCATCCACATGAAGCGTCCAGCTCTTGCCGAAGATCGTCACGATCGGCGTCTCCGCATCTAGGAGCGCGTTCAGGTTCGGGTCGCTCTCCGGACGGTTCGACTTGTGGCGCGTGCTGCCAAAGGCGGCGAGTTTGGCGCGCTCCCAGCGAATCTTCTTTGCCGCGGCAAAGAACTCAATGTCCTTTGGATTCGATCCTGGCCATCCACCCTCGATCGCAGGCATGCCGAACTCATCGAGCGCGCGAGCGATACGAAGCTTGTCTTGCAGCGAGAGGACGAGGCCTTCGCGCTGCGCGCCATCACGCAGCGTCGTGTCGTAGAGAAGGACCGGCTCCCTCTTCTCGCCCAATGAGCCGCCTGTTGCGCCGCCCGTTGGGCCGTTCATGCCGCACGACCCTTCGCGTTCAGTACCTGCTCAACAATCAGATCGGTCGCTTCGCGCGTGCCCACCAGGGTCAGTCCGGCCGCCTTCAGCGATGCGGCGTCCCCGCCGCCCGCAAGATCCGCGGTTCGCGCGCCTGCGCGTATGGCCGCTGCGACCGCCGCCTCAACGGCGGCTGCGGCCTCTGGGTGGCCGAGCGACTCGCGCAACATCATCGCGCCGGACAGGATCGTGCCGATCGGATTCGCCAAATTCTTCCCGGCGATATCCGGAGCTGAACCGTGAATCGGCTCGTAGAGGCCGAAGGTGCCGTGTG
>JBEDBF010000008.1:0-22915 GCA_041177405.1 Chloroflexota bacterium
TGCGACCCGATCCGAGTAAGCCCTGGGGGCCGAAGGAGGAGCGTGTGCATCGGCTGACGCGTTCTCACTTGGAGACGCACGGAGTGGATCGGATCGAAGGGGTACGCAAGTTCGCAGAGTGGGTGCGCAGCACCTGCGAAGCGGTCGCGCCAGAGTCGAGCCCGCTCTTTGTGGGGTTCAACACGCCGTTTGACTGGATGTGGCTCACGATGGCCTTTACAGAGGCTGGGGTGCGCAATCCATTTGGCATGTCGGCAATGGATCTGAAGAGCGTCTACTACACACTTCACGGTGGCGAGAACCTCACCTGGAAGAAGACGGTAAAGCGGTTCGTGCGACAGGTATATCCGACTGATCTGGTGGCCGATCACAATGCGCTCGCGGATGCGGTGGAACAGGCGGAACTCGCGCGCACGTTACGTGAGATCTCTCGCAAGAATCGGATTCCGCCAACGCTTCCGCGCGAACGCTAGACGGCTCGCCAGACATGGCGCTCACCGCCAGGGAGATCAAGCGGGTCAACAGACTCCTACTTGCCTGGTACCAGTTGAGTGCTCGACGGCTCAAGATTCGCGAGCGAAGTGATCCGTATGCGGTGCTCGTCGTTGAGGTGATGGCGCAACAGACACAGATTTCGCGAGTGGACGTATTCGCCGAGAAGTTTTTGCGGCGTTTCCCAACGCTTCGTGCGCTCGCACGCGCGGAGACCGCGGATGTGCTGGAGGCGTGGCGAGGTCTCGGGTACAACCGTCGTGCACTCCTCTTGCATCGTGCAGCGGAGGCTGCAGAGGCGCTGGGCGGCATCCCGACGGAGGTTGAGGCACTTCAGGAACTCCCGGGGATCGGTCCGTACACCGCTCGCGCCGTCGCAGCAATCGCTGGCAACGGCCGAGAGATCCCCGTGGATGTAAACATTGCCCGTGTCGTGCAGCGCCTGGTTGGCGGACGGCGATTGACACCAACGCAACTTCAGGTAGCGGCAAACACCTTTGGGGAACACCTGAAGCGCGGCGAAGCGGGTCGTTGGGCCCAGGCGGCAATGGACCTCGCGAGCTCTACCTGCCGCGCGGTGCGACCGGACTGTGCCTCTTGCCCGTTGCGGAGCGTCTGCAGGTCCGAAGGTCGTGTCAGGCCCACCCAGAAGAAGAGAACGGCCCCCTTGAGCGCGCGATTCGAAACGACGCAGCGATGGTTGCGCGGTCGCCTCCTCGATGAGCTGCGCGATGCTGGAGTGACAGGCGTTCGGGTGCGCGGTTCACGGGGGGTGCACGACGCGGCCGCGGTGCGCAGCGCGATCACGCGCCTTGCGGGGGAGGGCCTTGCTGAGCAAATCGAGTCTGGTGCCTATCGACTGCCGCGACGGACGAGCGGAAAGGGACCCCGATGAGTTGGCGGTCTATCCTCAAGCGATGAAAGATGAGCGGATTCGACACGAGAAGCCCCTGCGTAAGCAGAGTCGTGCGAGCGTTGACGCGGCGATGGTTGCCGCAGCGATCGCACCACTTGCGGCTCGTTGGTCTGGACAATCTGCTCTCCGGCCCGTGAGCGCAGCGTCAATGAGAGGAATACGTGCAAAGGCGGCACGACTCGGCCTCACGCCGGAAGTGGTCGCTGCACGAGCCGGCGAAGCGGTTGCCACAGCAGCGCGGGCGATCGCAGACGCACGAGATCCAGAGCGGAGACTCCCGATCTTTCTCCTCGTAGGGTCGGATCGGGACTCCGTCTACGGCCTTGAGGCGGCACTTGCGCTTGCAGATGGAAGTCGACGAATCGTGGTGGGACTCTGCGGGACGAAGGCGCGCCCTGAGCACAGCGGCGCATCTGGCGCGTGGGACCGGCTGGAGTCGGCGAGCAGAGTTGAGCGGTACAGGATTCCAAACATGCGAGAGGCGGCGCACTTTCGAGCAGGACTCGACGAGGTGGCGCTGCTCATTGAGGCTCTCGGTGGCGCACCAAGTTCAGTTGCTCCGCAGACGCCACTACTCGCGGCGATCGACCTCCTACGCCGTGCGCGCACCGCGGGAGTTCCGTGTCTTGCCATCAATGGTCCGATCGGCCTCGACCCAGAGAGTGGCGCGCGTCGACGTGGCGCGCCAGGGGCGGATGTCAGCATCCTGTTTCATCGACCGTTGATCACCCATCAGTCGGCGGCATCAAAGCGACTGCTCGGCGCAGTGCTGGTCGCACCGATTGGCATTCCAGCCGAAGCTGACGCGCTCGCCGTATGAGTCCGTCCCGGCGCGGGAGCCCGCTTGCCGCCGCCGCTGCGGTCGCAGTATTCGTTCTCGCGCTTCAGCTGCTCAGCACGCTCATTGCGCCACTCGGAGATGCGATTCGCAACCTCCCACTGGTGCCAATCGCCCTGATCTTCATCACCGCACTCATCGGAGTGCGGCTCGTTCGATCGCGTTAGTCGCGCGTCAGCGCTCCTGCATCAAAGGTACGCTCGGTTCCCGCGCGTAGGCGCGCGATGTTATCCGCATGGGCGAGCCATACGAGCGACGGGCCAACGATGGAGTAGGCGAGCATCCAGATGCTGATGCCATCGGCTGTCTGCATCCTCAGGATTATTGCGATCGGTGCAAATGCGGCAACAGCGGCGAGTGACCCGAGTGAGACGAGGCGTGTGCGCCAGATGATGATGATGAAGATTGGCGCGGCGGCGGCGAGTGCGACAGGTGCGATTGCCAGGGCGGTGCCGAAACCTGTTGCAATTCCACGCCCGCCCTTGAAGCCGACCCACACTGATCGAGTCGCACCCAGCACCGCGAACAGTGCGGCGGTGACTTCGCTCGCGTCACCTGCTCCGAGCGCACGAACGGCCAGGACAGGGAGCGTTCCCTTTAGGATGTCGCCCGTTGCGACCACGGCGGCGCGACGGCGACCGAGCGCTCGCAGGGCGTTGGTGCCTCCCGTGCGTCCAGAGCCGACCGATCTCGGATCGGGGCCGCCAGTGAGGCGGGCCACGAGGAGGCCGAACGGGATAGAGCCTGAAAGGTAGGCACCAACAGTGGCGACGAGGAGGAGCGTTAGGTCCATCGCGGCGGAGGTTAGCAGCGCGCGGCAAGGGTCGGCGGTGGGGCGTAGGATTCACGCATGGCCGACCACGATCTCCTCGTACTCGGCGGCGGAACGGGCGGCTACGCCGCAGCATTCCGCGCGGCACAACTCGGCAAGCGCGTGGCGCTGGTTGAGCAGGCGAAGGTTGGCGGCACCTGCCTCCACTGGGGCTGCATCCCTGCGAAGGCGATGCTCGAGACGGGCGACCTGCTCGCCAAGATTGGGAAGGCGTCCGATTTTGGAATCCAGATCAGCCCGGCAACGGGGGTTGACCCAGCAGTTGTTGGCGCGCGACGCGACAAGATCGTCGCCCGCATGCACGCGGGGCTGAAGAGTCTCTTCAAGAAGAACAACGTGGAGCTGATCGCCGGGCGCGCCACCCTTCTCGGTGGTGGCTCAGTACAGGTCGCTCTCTTGAGCGAAAGCGGCACCGCGACCGGCGAGACAAAGACGATCAGCGCGACAGATATCGTGGTCGCGACTGGCTCGAGTGTGCGCCGCATTCCTGGACTTGAGATGGACGGAGAAGTGATCGTTGATAGCGATCAGATCACCACGGGGACGCTCAAGCCGGCCAGCGTGATCGTGGTTGGGGGTGGTGCCGTCGGCTGTGAGTTCGCCTCCTACTTCCGTGATCTTGGCGCTGAAACCACCATCGTCGAGATGCTCCCTGCACTCGTGCCACTTGAAGATCGCGACGCCTCCAAAGAGTTGGCGCGCGCCTTTACAAAGCGCGGGATCGCGATCCATGTTGCCCACCGCATCAAGGAGGGTTCGATCGTGAAGTCTGCGACCGGAGTGACCCTGCAGATTGAGCCCGTGGAGGGCGGAGAGGGAGTCACCCTTGCCGCCGAGATGCTGGTGGTTGCCGCCGGTCGGGTGCCGAACAGTGGAGATATTGGGCTAGAGAAGACGAAAGCGATCGTTGAGCGTGGCTTCATCAAGGTCGATGCGCAGATGCAGACTGCGGAGCCACACATGTATGCGGTTGGCGATGTCATTGGGGGCTTGCAACTTGCGCACGTTGCAGCACACGAAGGGATGATTGCAGCGCATGCGATCGCGGGGGAACCCCTGCACGCCATGGATTACATCAAGCAACCGCGTGCAACCTACTGTCGCCCCGAAGTTGCCTCCGTTGGCTACACCAGCCAGGAGCTGGAGCGAGATGGTGTGCCGTTCGTTGTGGGTCAGGTGCCGTTCCTCGCCATAGCGAAGGCGCACGTTGGTGGAGATGCAGATGGCTTCTGCAAGGTGCTCCGCCACGCGGAGAGTGGCGCGCTTCTCGGCGTACACATGGTGGGACCGAAGGTGACAGACCTCATCGCCGAGGCGAGTCTCGCGATGGAGCTTGGCGCAACGGCTGCGCAAGTCGGCGGGACCACCCATCCACACCCAACGCTTTCAGAGATCGTTGGCGAGGCGGCGCTCGTCTCCATTGGGCGCTCGGTCAACTTCTGATGCGTGAACTGCCGATCTTCGGCCAGCCAGCGCCAGCACCAGAGCGCCGGCATCCAGATTGGATTCGTTCAAAGGTGCCCGGCGGAGATCGCTATCGCGAGCTGAAGCGCTTGATGCGCGACAAGACGCTGAACACCGTCTGCGAAGAGGCGCGCTGCCCGAACATCGGTGAGTGCTGGGATCAGGGGACAGCAACGGTGATGATCCTCGGTGACACCTGCACACGCGCCTGTGGCTTCTGCGCGGTGAAGACCGGTCGCCCAGCCGGCCTCGACCAGGACGAACCGCGACGTGTGGCTGAGGCGCTCGCCTCACTCGACCTTGACCACGTGGTGATCACCAGCGTCGCGCGAGACGACCTCCCCGACGGCGGCGCCGCCATCTTCGCCGAGAGCATTCGCGAGCTGCGCCGTCTGGCGCCTGGCACTGGCATCGAAGTCCTGATCCCAGACTTTGACGGCGAGGATGCACCGCTTCGCGCGGTGATGGATGCTGCACCAGACATCCTTGACCACAATGTAGAGACAGTTGAGCGGCTACAGAAGCCGGTGCGCAAGCGCGCTCGCTACGACCGATCGCTGAACGTGCTCGCACGTGCCAAAGAGATGGCGAGAGAGCTCGGCAACCCCGTTCACACGAAGAGTTCCGTCATGGTTGGGCTTGGGGAAGAGCGCGAAGAGCTGCTCGCCACCTTCCGCGACCTTCGCTCCGTTGACTGCGACATCCTGACCATTGGGCAGTATCTGCGCCCAACGATGGAACACCTCCCACTCGTTCGCTACTACACGCCAGAAGAGTTCGCCGCGCTTCGTGATGACGCGCTGGCGATGGGTTTCAAGCACGTCGAGTCGGGACCGCTTGTGCGCAGTTCGTATCACGCGCGTGACCAGGTGCCGAGCGACTCACCGGCGTTGCGTGGTCGCCGCGCGCGCGACGCGGCCGCGCCTGAGCTTCGCGGAGAGGTTGCGTGAGTCCGCGCGCCACGACTCCGAGAGGCAAGGGAAAGAGCAACGCTGATCGAGCGCAGAGCTACGGCACCTTGAGCCCCGCCACTCCAATTGCGGAGCTTCACTGCCACCTCGGAGGCTCGGTCACCCCAGCGATCATGTGGGGAATCGCCCATGCGCAGGGGATCCGCCTCCCTTCCAAGGACTACTGGGCCTTCCGCAAGATGATCACGGCTGGCTCCAAGCGAACGCGTAGCTTCAACGGATACCTTGATCTCTTTCACTGGACGGAGCTGATCCAGTCTTCGCCGATTGCGGTGGAACGTTCCGTCTACGAAGTGGTTGCTGGCGCGTATCGCAAGAACCACATCACCACCATGGAGCTGCGCTTCAACCCAATGAAGCGCAACCGGAACGGCGAGCAGGACCTTGATCACATCATTGCCGCCGCCATTCGCGGGGCCGACCGTGCGGCGCTTGAGTATCCGGTGAAGCCTGGGATCATCTTGATTCTGGATCGCGAGTTCACCCTGCGTCAGAACGAGATCATTGTGGAGAAGGCGATCGCGTGGGCGAGCCGAGGGATCGTAGGGATTGATATCGCTGGGCGCGAAAGCGCAAACTTCAAGGTAGCCGAATACAAGCGCATGTTCCGCTCGGCTCGCAAGGCGGGTCTCGGCATCACCGTGCACACGGGCGAGTCTGGCCCCGTGAGCGAGATGCTCGAAGTGGTGAAGCAGCTTGAGCCAGATCGCATCGGACACGGCGTGAAGGCGGCACAGGACTCAAGGACGCTGAAAGCGCTTGCCGAACGGAAGATTGTGCTTGAGATCTGCCCCACCTCCAACTTGATGACGAAGGTGGTGTCGGACTGGGACGAGTTCCGCCACATCTTCGCGCGCCTACGCGAGGGGAAGGTTCGTTATGCGATCGGCACCGATGGCCCAGAGATGCTGCAGACCTACATCCGAGACGAACTCGCCGCCCTCGGTCGGCACGGGATCCTCTCGGTTGCGGAGCAGGAGGCTGCAGCCGCTACCTCAATCAAGGCCTCGTTCGTGAAGGGCGCCGCCGCGGTTGCGATCCCACGCAGTGAGGTAGCGGCATCACGTTTGAGCAGAGAAGAGGCGTAGCGCTACTCTCCAGCTGCCTCGCGTAGCGCGGCGCGGATCGCATCCGCAACCTCCCCTTCGGGAACTCCTTCCGTCACGAGCACGTACGGAGAGGCGTCAACCATCAGTAGCGTCGATACATCGCTGATCCACTCCGCAGCACATGCATCCACACTCGTGCGCAGCTTCTCGTAGCTCGCATCATTCTTAAAGCGATAGACACGAGCCTGGAGAGTGTCTTCAGTGCCTCCTCCGGAGATTTTGAACGCGATCGCCATTGGCACGAGTCCTTGATCACTACAGCCAGGGTCGCCGCTCACCACGTTTGAAACAGAAAAGTCTCGCGCGGCGAGCTGTTCAACGAGACCGTTGAAGTTGGTCGGCGTGGCTACCGGCTCACCTCGAGCGTCATCTAGCACGGAGCCGCAACCAGCGGCGAACAGCAGCGTTGCCAGTAGGAGTGGGGGAGCGCCCAGATGTTTGATGTGCATGTGCCAAGCGTACACCGCAGGTAGAATCACACCATGAGACGTGTCCGAGCCATCCGCGCAACTACCTATGCCCCCGCGCGCGACGGTTCAGCGCGTGGCGTTCTCGACGCACTCCTCAGTCCCCCGTACGACGTCATCAGTGCCAACCAGAGAGACGAGCTGCTCTCCTTGAACGCAAACAACTCTGTCCTCCTTGACTTGCCGCTCCGTGACGCAGCGGAGCACGACGGCGCGCAGTATCAACGCACGGCGGCAACATGGAGCGCCTGGCGACGCGACGGCACGCTCGTTGATGATGCCTCTCCTTACATCTATCTGTACGAAGAGCGACCGGAGCGCGGTCGCACGATCAAGGGCATCTTCGCTGGGATCCCGGTGGGAGCGTACGGCGCTGCTACGGGCGTCCTGCGGCACGAATCAACACTTGCTGGACCGAAGGCTGATCGTCGAGCACTGATTGAGGCGGTGCAGGCGAATCTCTCTCCGGTGATCCTTCTCCGAGCGGGCGGACATGATCAGTTCATGCGCGCCGCTGACGCTGTCGCCAGCAGTGCGCCGTGCGCCGCGGGCCTCACCCCATCAGGGAGCCGTTTCACCCTTTGGCGCGTGGATCCCGCAACACAGCCCGGCGCAGAGCTCCTTGAATGGGCGAACGGCGCAGACCTTGTGATCGCCGACGGGCACCACCGCTACGAAACCGCGCGCGACTATGCGGAGAGTGGCGGCCTGAGCACCGCGCTCGGACTCATCGTCGAGTCGGATCGCTGTGCCCCTGCCTTGTATGCCACGCATCGGATTGTGGCCGCCCCCGATCCTGCGGCGCTCCTTGCCAAGCTCTCTGCGTCACCGCTGGTGACGCATCACACGGCATCGACGAGCGAACAGCTTGCAGCACGCTTTGCGGATGGCGTGCCAGAGAGCGTCGAACTCGAGATCGGAGTGGTGACGCACGGCGGTGCTGCGCTGCTAAAACTTGACCGCGCGGCGATCATCGCGGCACTTCCAGGACGCTCCAAGGCGTATCAGTCGCTCTCCGTGACTGCACTCGCTCTGCTCCTTGAAAAAGCGCTCGGGATTGACGCAGCCGCCGCAACTGCCGGAGCCCTTCGGTACGTGCGTGGATCCGCGGCTGCAGTGGCGAGTGCGCTCAGCGACCCCGTCCCAAGCGCCGCCATCCTCCTCCACGGGGAGAGGCCAGAACAGGTGGTGGCGGTGGCCGAAGCGGGGGAGACGATGCCCCAGAAGTCGACCCTGTTCGCCCCGAAGCCTCCAACGGGCCTCCTCTTCCTCGCTCACGAAATCAACCGTGTCAGCTAACTCGCTGCTAGACTCTCTCCTCGCGGGTCTTGCCCGCATCTGGCGCATTCGTCTAGCGGCCTAGGACACTGCCCTCTCAAGGCAGAGATCACCGGTTCGAATCCGGTATGCGCTACCAAACCTCGCTCCTCTTCATCCGCGCTCGCTGTGAGCGGCGTCTGATACCCTTTCCTACATCATGAGCGATGAGCATTCAGAAAAAGGTACGCCGCTTGATCGGCGGATCCTTATGGAGCTTGAGCCGGAAGCGGGCCGACTCCTCGATCGTCACCTTAAGGTGGCCGAAGAGTGGTTCCCACATGAATACATTCCGTACCGCCTTGGCCGAGACTTCGATAAGGAGCCGTGGACCCCAGACCATCCGCGACTGACCGGCGTGGCGCAGACCGCGTTTGAGATTGGCCTGCTGACTGAAGACAACCTGCCGAGTTACCACCGGCTAATTCATGGAATGTTCGGTTCGGGTGACGGCGCATGGATCAACTGGGTGGGCCGTTGGACGGCGGAGGAGGGGCGGCACGCCATCGTGCTGCGCGATTACCTCACCGTCACGCGCAATATTGATCCGGTCATGTTGGAGCGTGGTCGTATGACCCAGCTTCAGCAGGGCTACGACCACCCGTTCCCTGACACGCTGCACGGCCTCGCGTATGTCGCCTTCCAAGAGTTGGCGACTCGCATCGCGCATCGCAATACCGGACGCTATTCAAGCGATCCTGTGGCGGATCGAATCATGGTTCGGATCGCTGCTGACGAAAATCTACACATGGTCTTTTACCGTGACATGCTGAAGGCCGCAATTCAGATTGAACCTTCTGCAACAGTGCGGGCGATCGTTGACGAAGTGTTGGCATTCCAGATGCCGGGTGCAGGCATTCCGAACTTTCTTCGAAAGGCGGCTGATGTTGCCAAGGCAGGGATCTACGACCTCCGCGCTCATCGCGATGAGGTGCTGATGCCGATCTTGCGCTTCTGGGGCGTCTTCGAGCTCAGCGGCCTTGACGCTGCAGCCGAGCAGGCGCGTCTTCGCCTGCATGAGCATCTAGAAAAACTCGAGCTCGCCGCCCGCCGTTTTGAGGAGCGCCTGGCTTCATCTTCGGTCCCACGCCTGGATCCAAGCCGTTAGTTCCAATCTTCGCGCTTCCACCCCGGTACACCTGCGCATCTACGGCACAGCGAGGCAAGGCTAGGCGCGGATTCGCCTCCGAGCCATCTCGGCTTCGAGTTGGCGTTCGGCTTCCACGTAGTGGTCGATCTCGTCGCGAAGCTTGTTCGCCTCGGGGGTATAGAGGTGGACCTGCTGCTGCAGGATGTAGGAGAGGCGGCGGGAGGTCATGCGGCAGTGGTCGAGGTTCTTCATGAGGACGAGGGGGTCCATGGAGGCGAGCTCGGTAGCGTCGTACATGGCCTGCATGTCGCTATTCTAGCCCAGAGGCCCCGTAGCTCAGTGGATTAGAGCAGCTGCCTTCTAAGCAGTTGGTCGCAGGTTCGACTCCTGCCGGGGCCGCCATTTTCTCTGCGATACTCCCCCCATGAGTAGCAACGCGGCGGGAGTACGAAACGGGACGCCAGGTTCGCCAGGGAGTGCGGCCGGCCCGGTTTGGACGCTCCCCGCTTCAGTGCTTACCCCCATACAGCGCAGCGGCGCGACGCTGGATGAGGCGGTCGAGGCGCTCGCAACGGCCGCGGCGCAGCTCACCGAGATTTCCGTGGCACGCAGCGCGGCGGGCGCAACCGAAGAGGCTGAGATCTTCTCAATGCAGGCCACGATGGCGAGCGACCCCGCGCTTGTCACCGCGATCCGGGAAGCGGCGAAGGGTGGGGCTGATGGCGTCGCAGCTCTGATTTCGGCGGGGGAGGCTCAAGCATCGTTACTCGCGTCGCTCCCAGACGAGTACCTAGCGGCGCGCGCCGCCGATGTTCGCGACGTTGCCTCCCGCGCGGCGCGCATCTTGGCTGGGACTACCATTCCGACCCCAGGCAGGCCAGTCATTTTGGTGGCAGAAGATCTACCGCCGAGCGTCTCTGCGGAGATCCCTCGCGAGCACCTTCTAGGCATCGCGCTGCGCGCTGGCTCGCGCACCGCGCATGCGGTGATCTTGGCGCGCGCCGCGGGCATTCCCTGCATTGTTGCCGCGCGAGAACTTGAAGTAGACGGTTCGCTCGATGGCGTGCAAGCGGTCGTAGATGGCGCTGCCGGAACGTTGACGCTTGCGCCGAGTAGCGCCGATCTTGAGGCCGCAGAGGCGGCAAAGAAGCAGAGCGCAGTTGATGCCACACGTCGCGCCGCTCTGCGCGGTAAACCGTGCATCATGGCAACCGGCACGCGGGTGCACCTCTACGCGAACATCGGTTCTGTGGATGGGGCGGCGCGCGCAGTGGAGGTTGGGGCCGAAGGTGTTGGCCTCATGCGTTCCGAGTTCTTGCTGCTTGACCGCGAGACCCCACCGGATGAGCGCGAGCAACTGCGTGCCTTCACCAAGGTGTTCGAGGCGCTCGGATCAGGTCGACCGCTGACGTTGCGGCTTGCCGACATTGGTGGCGACAAGGAGATTCCGTATCTGAAGCTGCCGCATGAGGCGAACCCATTCCTTGGTGTACGTGGATACCGGTTGGCAATGATCAAAGACCGGCCCGATTTACGCGCGCTTTTCGCGTCGCAAGTGGCGGCGGCGCTCCGTGCAGCATCCGCAACAGGTGGCGCGCTGCGCATCATGGCGCCGATGATTTCCGTTCGCGCCGAAGTTGATGACCTCCTTGGGCTGATTACGGCGGTGCGTGCCGACCTTGGTGCGCGTGGAGAGGTGGTCGCAGCGGCCTACCCAGCGGCGGTCGGCGTCATGATTGAGGTCCCAGCGGCGGCGCTCACGGTTGCTGAAATTGCCGCGGGGTTGGACTTTGTCAGCGTCGGGACAAACGACTTGACGCAGTACGCCATGGCCGCCGATCGCATCAATCCGGCCCTTGCAGCACTTCAAGATGCGGCTGCACCTGGTGTTGTGGCGCTGTTACGGGCCGTGGTTGACGGGGCGAAGAAGGCAGGCGTCGAGGTGGGCGTGTGCGGTGAGCTCGCGGGCAGCGTGGCTGGCGCACGGCTGCTCACGGAGATCGGGATTTACGAGCTCTCGATGGATCCAGCCGCCGTCGATGAGGTGCGCGAGGGGCTCATCGGCGCATAACCGAGCTTGGGTCGCCCTGAAATTGTGCAGTTGCACGAATAATGCCCGCGACTTCTCAGCGTTTTGCCCATATTTGCCCCTTGTTGTGGCCCCTCGCTGACCGTAGGTTGGGAGTGACACGACGCGGGCCGCTTCGGCGGCCACTCCAGGCGGCGCGGAGGCTGTCCGGAGGTGGAGGTCCGGTCGGCCGACCGAACTGATCGGCCTAGGGGGAGGGCTACATGGCAACCATTGCCAAGTACTTCCAGCTCAAGAAGCGTGGTACCACGGTAGGGACGGAAGTCCGCGCCGGGGCCACCACGTTCCTTGTGATGGCGTACATAATCTTCGTCAACGCGAACTACATCGGCGCAGGTGCCGCAGGCGGCGCGATTGGTGCCGCAGGTGCACCGAGCGCCGAAGCGATCTTCGCAGTCACCGCACTCGGCGCGGGTCTGCTCACGATTCTCATGGGCGTCGTTGCGAACTATCCGTTCGCACTTGCAGCGGGTATGGGCCTCAACGCGGTTGTTGCATTCCAACTGATCCTGGGGCTCGGGTTGACCTGGGCCGAAGCGATGGCCGTGATTGTCTGGGAGGGGATCTTCATCACGATCCTCATGCTCACAGGATTCCGCAAGGCAATCCTTGAGGCGATCCCGCTGAACTTGAAGCGCGCCATTGCCGTCGGCATTGGCCTCTTCCTCTTGCTGATCGGCCTCTTCGAAGCGAATGTTGTGGTGAAGTCGTTCGCCGGCACCGTGCCGCTCGGACTCTTTTCAGGAATCGGCTTCGGCGGCGTTGAAGTTCCAGTCGCGGATCTTCCGCACCTGGCAATCTTCGGCGCAGGACTTCTTACCGCACTCGCTCTGATTCGCAAGCCGGGTGGGCTGCTGATCTCTATCGGTGTGGGCACCGTGGTGGCCTTGGCGCTCGGCGTCTCGTCGCTCCCAAGCAGCTTCATCAGTCCGCTTGATTCGTCCAACTTCGTTGGCATCGGCCAAGCGTTCGGGGCGATGTTCACCGTCTGGGAGAGCGGTGCTGGTTTCCTTGCAGTTGCACTTGCTGTCTTCTCTATCATGTTGAGTGACTTCTTCGACACGGCTGGAACGATGGTCGGCCTTGGCGCACGCGCTGGCCTCTTGAACAGTAAGGGTGAACTACCAGGGGCAAATCGTGTACTTCTTGTGGACTCGATCGCGGCGGCGGCCGGAGGTGCGCTCGGCGTCTCTTCGAACACGACGTACATTGAGTCGGCGGCAGGTATCAAAGAGGGCGGTCGCACCGGTCTTACCAGCGTGGTGACCGGCGCGCTCTTCCTCTGCGCCGTCTTGCTCTCGCCGATCGCTGGAATCGTCCCAGCTGCGGCAACCGCGCCAGCACTTGTGATTATCGGATATCTCATGTTTGAGGCGATCCGCGACGTCCAGTGGAAGGATGCCACCGACGGCTTCCCAATCCTTGCAACGCTGATCGTGATGCCACTCTCGTACTCAATCACTGACGGGATCGGCGTAGGGTTCCTTACCTACGGCATCCTGAAGGTGACATCAGGGAAGGCGAGCGACGTGAAGCCCCTCTTCTGGGTCTCCATCGCCGCATTTGTCGTCTACTTCTTGGTGAAACTCGGCATCATTGCCGTCTGACGCGCGATCTCCCCTTGTGGGCAGGTGAGGCCAGTCCCTTCGGGGGCTGGCCTCAGCCTTTCTCGCTACGATCATCCGGACAGGTCCGAAGGAGAGCGTACGGGAGGTCAGTTGAAGGCGTTCGCCTCGCTTCTCTTTGTGGGCCTACTCCTCCTATCGGCGGGACCGGCTGACGCGCACCAGCCAGTGGTCGTGGACAGCGATACAACCGAGGTCGTAGATCCCGAGATCTCCAAGGCCTACTACGGCGTGCTCTCTGGCTCAGCGCATACGTACGAAATCACATCCGAAGTTGAGTTTGACCTCTACGTCGGAATACTCGTTCCAGACAGCGAGAGCCCGAAGCGGGACGTCAAGGCGGAGATCTTCCGTGGCGACGAGCTGCTGGAAACTCTCGGCGGGGTCGACGCGGAGTGGGTGACCTTCTACGAGCCGTTCGCACAGAACACCTATTGGGACGCGGGCGAATACCGCCTTCGCGCAGCGCCAGGAGTCTATTCGATACGGATCTCGAGTCCTGACAACTCCAGCAAGTACTCGCTCGCGATTGGGGAGATTGAGTATTTCAGTTTGGAGGATCGGGCAAACGCCCTCGCGGTCCTCCCAGGCATTCAGCAGGAGTTCTTCGGCACGTCCGCCTTCGAACTCGTTGGCACTCGCTACGGCCTGCTGAACCTTCTTGTGATCTACGCCGCTGCGCTCCTCTTGGCGCTGCTCTACCGAGTGTTCGTACACCGACTCCTCGTTCGGATGTTTGGCGGAACCCGTTGGAGGATCGGTAGGTGGCTCCAAGTGGCCGCTGCAGTTGCGCTGTTTGCCCTTGCGATCGCAACAACGTGGAGCCCGCTGCTGCTCCTCGCCTCAGGCTTCCTCCTCTTCAACGCACTGCTGGGTCGACTTCGAACGGTGAGCCCCAGAAAAAGAGAGGAGACACCGCTGCGTTAGGCGATCTGCCCCGCCTCACTCGGCGGGAGAGGGAGGCCGAGGCGCTGCAGGATGGTGCGACTGGCGATGTAGCCAGAGAGCATGACCAGCGGGATGCCGCCGCCCGGCTGTGAGCCACCACCAGCGAAGAATGCGTTGGCGATATCTGGTGATGCGTTGGCGGGGCGGAAGTAGGCGCTCTGGAAGAAACTCGCGGCCAGCGCAAAGATCGAGCCGTCGTGGCAGTACTGCTCGCGCTCAAATTCGAGTGGGGTCCAGTCAGCCTGCTCTTCAATCTCTTCAGGCTTGAGGCCGGTGCGCTCACAGACGCGTTTGATCGTTGCGGCGCGGTACTCGTCACGGTGCTCTTCCCACCAGCGTCGATCGTTGAGTGGCGGCACTGGCGTCAGCACGTAGAGCGCGGTGCGGCCGTCGAGCCGTGCGGTTGGATCTGTTGCCGCCACGTGCTGGATGTAGAGCGTGGGATCGCCGCTCGGCACGGGTGAGCTGATGATGCGATCGAGTTCCTCGTTCGGTCGCTCTGGGTGCCAGACGGTGTGATGAGCAAGCCCTGGGAAGGTTCGCTTCACGCCGAGGTGCAGGATGTAGGCGCTCGATGATGGCGTGATGCTCTTGAAGCGGCGTCGGCTGAAGGGTCCAAGGTGTTCTTCGCCGATCAGATCGCGATTGGCGTGGACGATGTCGGCGTTGAAGAGCACGGCGTCCGCCTCAATGCGCTCTTCACCAGGTTGATTCGGCGCGGCGGGACCCGTGCCGAGCGTTCGTGGCTGGGCGCTTCGTGGCGCAATGCGGAGTGCGCTGATGCGCTTGTCGCTGATGATGCTTCCAATGGCATCGGTGCTGTAACGGAACACCACACCGAGTCGGCGGGCGAGTCGCTCCATGGCGAGGGGTGCCTCATGCATCCCGCCCTGCGGGTGCCAGGTGCCGAACTTCGCTTCAATGTATGGAATTGAGAGGAATGCGCCCGGGACGCTCTGCGGCGTCGAGCCGAGATAGATGGACTTGTAGCGCATCACGTGGCGGATGCGTTCGTCGTAGAAGGTTTGGTTGATGCGGCGACTGTATGGCGTAGCCGCATCGAGCCTGATGCCAGCGAGCCATGAACTTGGCGCCAGGAGGCTCAAGGGACTGAGCGTCTTGCGGAAGAATGTTTTGTCGAGTTCGCGCCAGAGCTTCTCACCGCGGCGCATGAATGCGGGAATTCCCGCTGCGTCACGCGGGTCGAGCGCGCTGAAGCTTGCAGCGAGTTTGGTGAGATCGCTTGATGTCTCCAGAACGCTGCCATCCGCAAAGAACGTGCGCGACGCTGGCTCAACGGGGAGGAGTGTCAGATCGTCGCTCCGCTTAGCGCCAGCGGCCGACCAGAGCTGATCGAAGAGTTCGGGGAGGGTGAAGATGGTGGGGCCGCTATCCCAGCGGTAGGGTCCGATTTCGCGCCGCCCCATCTTCCCTCCAGGGCGGGTGCCGCGCTCGATGACCGTGACGTGGAGGCCTGCAGCGGCGAGGCGAGCGGCGCTGGCGAGGCCGGCGAGTCCGGCGCCGACGACAACGACGCGCTTCTGGTTGCTCACGCGGAGCGACGGGCGCGAAGTGCGGATCGACCGACGGATGCGCCCAGCGCAAACAGGGTGCCGACGATCGCGGTGGCGCCGGCAGCAACCGCTGATTCGAACGTGACCTGGAGCATCACCAGCATCGTGATGGCTGCGCCGATCAACACGTTCGCGATCAAAAAGAGTCTGTAGAGGCGACGTCCTGCCTCACCGGTGGCGTCGCGGCCGATCAGTGAGAGCGCAAGGTAGGGGAGGGCGAGAGCGCCGGCGAGTGGAGTGCCAGCAAGGTTTGCGGCTCCGGCACCGACAAGAACGAACCATGCGGCGGAGAAGAGAGCGGTGTTGCGACGACCTAGCAGGACGGCGATGGTACGAACGCCAGCGGCGGCGTCTTCGTCGCGATCGGTGATGGTGGTGAGGGCGTGTGCGCCGATCCCCCAGGCGGCAAAGACCAAGACAGACGGCGCGATGAGATCGACACCACCCGCTGCGTGGATCCCTATCTGGAGCGGAATTGCGTAGAGAACGTTGGTGAGCGAATCAAGGATCGGTCGCCCCTTCAGGCGCGTCGGTGGAGCGTTGTATGCGGCGGAGAGGATCAAGAGAAGGCCGAGCGAGGCGAGCGTCAGCGGCGGGAGCTGCGTTGCGGTGAAGAGAAGGAATGGGGCGAGCAGCAGGGTGCTCACGGCAGCGTGGCGCGCGAGGAGTGGCTTCGGCGTGAGCGCGCCCTCTACGCCCCCCTTACGCGGATTGCGAGCGTCGGTTTCAAAGTCGAAGTAGTCATTCGGCGCATGCAGAAAGTAGTTGTATGGGAAGAGGAGAAGTGCGAAAAGGATTACGTCGTTCGGCACGAGAGAACCGCGCGTCGCGAGGATCCCCCAGAGGAGTGGCATTGAGGTATTCAGCCAGAGGAGTGGCCGAGAGATTTCAATCGCTTTGATCAGGCTCTTCATGCCTCCATCGTAGGGGCTCGGGCTACACTTAGCCCATGTCCACCGTGAGGCGTTCGAGGTGAGGCGGGTGGCGCGAAGCCCGCACGAAGTGCTCGGCCTTTCGCCAGGCGCATCCGCCGAAGAGATTCGCGCTGCGCGGCGCAGCCTCGCCCGCACGCATCACCCAGACAACTTCTCAGACGATGCGGCAGGGGCGCGCAAGGCAACGCGCGAGATGGCGCTGATCAATGCTGCGGTAGAGGCCCTGCTTGCCGAAGCGTGGGCCACGGAGGACCCAACTGCAACACCAGCGCCGCGCGGCGGACACCGACCAGAGGCACCTGTGACGGGGCGCGTGGAGTTTTCGCAGCCACCGAAATTCAATGCACGCACGAGTGAGGCAACGAGCGTCAACTGGCGGCCTGAGGCGGCGTGGCCGACGCGTCCGCCGCGTGAAGAGGCCCAGCCGCGCGTGGGGACCCCTGCGGGTCCAGTGCACCGTCGAGTCGATCCCGAGGTTGCCACCCGACCACGCCTTTCGCTTGAGGCAGCGCGAGCGGTGCGCTTTACCTTCGGTCGATACGCGGGGGCAACAGTTGATGCGGTCGGGCGGCGTGATCCTGGCTACTTGGCCTGGTGCGTAGATAACGTGCGTCGCGACCCGGAGCTGGCGCAGGCCGCGGATTGCGTGCTCAATCATCTTGCCGAAGAGTTCGGCGTGCAACGTCCGGTGCGTGGGAGCCTCTTTCGTCCATCACCGGTTGCGTTTGATGGAGGTACGGAGTGATGTCACGCGTACTCGCCGCCGCTCTCGTTGCTACCTTGCTCTCTGCCACCGCGTGCGCCCCGAGCGCGCCGCCGGACGGCTCGCTGCCCTGTGATCCGTCCATTGATGTGCAACGCGCGGCAGGCTTCGATCTGGCGCTTGAAGCGTCGCTCCCACTCGCCGCGTTTGATGAGAAGCCGACCGAAGTTGACTCCGGACGTGAATGCTCAGAGAAGCGGCTCGGACCGCTCTGGGGGTCTGGTCTCCGCGAACTACGCTCAGCGGGGGCGATCTTTGAGAGAGAGAACCTCACCGGCTTCTCTGTGGTGACGTACCAAGGCGTTGGCCTCACCCTTGAGGCGTTGGCGTACGCCTTTGAGCGCGGCGCCGCAACCGGACGAAAGACGCAGGACATCCGGATTGAGTCTGCGCCTGTTGGTTCGTGGGAGGGGAGTCGGATGACGCTGCTCAACGGCGATAAGCGTCAAGTGATCGTGCTCTTTCAAGTTTCCGGCGAGAGCGATCAGATTAGGGGACTCCTCACCTCTGATCTTTCAAACGCAGAGATTGAGAGACTCCTCACGCAATACGAGTCTGCGCTTCGTTAGCGCAGCGTTATTTGGCGGCGAGCTCCTTCAGTCCGAATCGCGACTCAAGTTGTTCAGCGGTCTGGAAACCCACGGCACCAACAGGTTGCGCGCCGGCACCCTTGAAGAAGGCGATCGTCGGGATTGACATGATGTTGAACGCGCGCTGCAGGCTCGGGTTCTCATCGACATTCACTTTGACGACGTCGACTTTACCTTCGTACTGTGCGGCGAGCTTCTCAAGCTCAGGGGCAACGAGTTTGCATGGACCGCACCACGGCGCCCAGAAGTCCACGATCACTGGCCGTGGGGAGTTGGCGACATCGGCTTCAAACGATGCGTCGGTGGTGTGCTTGATCTCCGCCATCTCTTATCGCCTCCACTTCAGCAGCGTGCCGCCGCCCTTTGACCCCATTCTACCGACCTTGCGCTCCGAGGGTACTCAGAGGCGGGGTAGGATGAGGCCATGACTGAACGCACGGCGCCGATCCGAGTCCTGATCGCGAAGCCTGGTCTCGACGGCCATGATCGTGGTGCCAAGGTGCTGGCGCGCGGCTTACGTGACGAAGGGTTTGAGGTGATTTACACGGGCATCCGTCGCACCACCGAGGCGATCGTCGCCGCTGCAATCGAAGAGGATGTGGACGTGGTCGGCTGCTCGATCCTTTCGGGGGCGCACGCCACCCTACTCCCGAAGGTGGTCGCTGGACTTCGCGAAGCGGGGGCCGAGGACGTGCTCGTGGTCGCGGGTGGAATCATTCCCGAAGAGGACCGCGTCGGACTCCAGACTGCCGGCATCTCAGCCGTCTTCGGCCCAGGGAGCACCATCGCGGAGATCGCAACGTACCTTCGCGCCAATGTCCGACGCTCCTAGCCGTCGAGGCGCAGTTCGGCGCAGCACGCGGGAGCTCGCGCAGGCGATCAGCAGTGTGGAGCGTGGAGGTGCAAGCGCCGACTCGTTAATTGAAGAGGCGCTCGCGCAACTCGCATCATCAGACGCCCATGTGACGCGAGTCATCGGCGTGACCGGCCCCCCCGGTGCGGGGAAGAGCACTCTCGTCGGAGCACTCGCTGAACTTGCTCGAGCAGAGGGGAGACGCGTGGCAATCCTTGCCGTTGACCCGACCTCTGCGCTCACTGGCGGCGCGCTCCTTGGGGATCGTGTGCGCGTGGAGGAGCGGCCGAACGATGATGGTCGCTTCATGCGCTCCATCGCTACGCGCGGGAGCGGTCGGTCGCTCTCTCACGCGGCTGCCGCCGCGTCGCTGCTGATTGAAGCGGCAGGATTCGATCTCCTCTTCATTGAGACTGTTGGTGCAGGTCAGGCAGATTTAGGCATTGTGCGACTCGCAGATCTCGTCCTTTTGGTCGAAGGGCCGGAGGGCGGTGATGAAGTGCAAGCGATGAAGGCGGGTCTACTTGAGGCTGCTGACCTCGTGGTCGTGAACAAGGGTGATCGTCCTGGTGCAGATCGCGCCGTGGAACGGCTGCGCTCCGGACTCGCACTCGGCGCTGATGCGCCAGAGGTGCTGCTCACCTCAGCAACAGACGGGAGCGGCGTCACAGAGTTGCTCCGCGCCTTGGATGCGGCTGCGCTTCGTCCAGGGCGAGGGGGGCGCGTTCGCCGAGTTGCGGCGCACCTGGCAGCGGCAGTTGAGGCGCGCGCCGCAGAGAGACTGCACGCAGCGGAGTCGGATGGTCGACTTGAAGATATGGCACGGGGCATCGCTGGAGGCTCGCGCTCACTGAACGGGGCAGTGGACGAACTGTTGCGGTGATGAGCGCGCGACTGCTGATCAGTGCGCTACTCGGCGGGACACTTGCCTTTGTTGCGGGAGCGGGTGGTCCAGGGCTCGCCGTAAATGCGCCTCTTCCGTCCCCTCTGCGTATTGGAGGTGCAGATGCGAGTGCGCCGCTGATCGATCTCGTGGTCCTTGGGGACAGTTATGCGTCGGCGGCGACGCCGTTTGATCGGGGCACGCTCAACCTGCTTGGCGCACCAAGTGTCTGCGCGCGGGGTCCAGCGTGGCCGCGACTCCTTGATCCGCCATCCGTGCGCATTTCACTCATGCATGTTTCGTGCAGCGGCGCCATGATCCCAGACCTCCTTGACCGCAGGGCGCGTGCAGGGGAGCCAGTGCAGGTGCACGCGCTCACCGAAGCGACCGATCTCGTGATGCTCGCCATTGGGGGAAACGACACGGGGTTCAGTGAAGTCTTCTCCGCTTGTCGCTTTGAACCTCCAGCGCGCTGCGCTGAGGTTGCCGCACGCGTCTCCCCGCGCGTTGACGCACTCACGGGCAGTCTGGTCCGCCTCTATGAGGAGGTGTTGCGAAGGGCGCCAAACGCGTTGGTGATCGTCGTCCTCTACGCCGATTCGCTGCCCAGCGCTGGCGACGCTGGCCTCGATGCCTGTGAGAGCCTGCGAGCCCCAGGGGATGATCTTTCTGACGCCGATCTGCTCGTGATTGCGGAGTGGGGGAGAGCGATTGGTGCCAGCGTGACGGAGGCGATCGCCGCGGTGGCAGATCCGCGCCTGCAGGTCGCCGATCTTGCCGACGCGTTCGCAGGTCACCGCATCTGTGCGGACGAGCCGTGGCAGTGGGGGCGAGATGGCGCTATTCCATTTCACCCGAATGCTGCTGGTCACGCCGCACTTGCGGCGCGTCTCTCGCAGCTGATCGACCAGTTGGCCGCTGCTGGGGCGATCCCTTGGCGGGAGTAGCTCCCTCCGCGCTACTCCGCGTGCGGCCAGCGCCGCCCTCCACTATCCTTCCGCGTGGGCCGGTAGCTCAGCGGTAGAGCAAGTGACTCTTAATCACTAGGTCGTGGGTTCGAATCCCACCCGGCTCACCAGGAGACTGGTGTCCTTTCAGGCGGTCCCGTGAGGCCGGAGAGGAGTGAACGTATGAGCGACGCTGCACGAAGAACGCTGGCCCCGTATCGTCGCTCCCTCATCCCACTTCCAGAGTCTGCATCCGTCGTTGACGCACGTATCGGCGATCACGGCCCTGCACTCCTCACCCTTGAAGATGGGAGTGTCTTCCCTGGTGTTGCATGGGGTGCGCCGATCGCCGCAGGTGGCGATCTTGTGGTGAACACCAGCCAGTCCGGATACCAAGAGATCTGCACGGACCCGAGCTATGCCGGTCAGGTGGTGCTGATGACCTATCCGCTGATCGGCAATTACGGTCGCCTGATCGCGGATGATCAATCATCTCGCCCGTGGTTGCGCGGCCTGATCGTCGCGAACGCCACCGCAGCGATCGCAGAAGACGCTGCGCAGATCGCGGCACTTCTACGAACGCATGGTGTCCCCGCGATCGCGGGTGTTGAAACGCGCAGCCTCGCACGCCGTCTCCGTGAGACAGGGGCACAGCGCGCCCGCATCTCCGCCCCGTGGGAGTCGGACGCTGAGGTCGCAATTTCTGCGACGCGCGCGCTGCCGCGCTGGGAGGACCAAGACTTCGTGGGGCAGGTTTCGCCCACAAGTGTGCAGACACACGGAGAGGCGAGTGAGCCACTCGTTGCGGTGATCGACTTTGGTCTGAAGACGAACATCGTGCGCGCGCTCCGCGCCCGTGGCTTCCGCGTTCGCGTCCATCCGCATACGGCAACAGCCAGAGAAGTGCTACACGGTGGCACGAGCGGCGTGGTCCTTTCGCCAGGGCCGGGCGACCCGGCGAGACTTGAGGGCCCTGTTGCTCTGGCGCGTGCGCTGATCGATAACGGTGCGCCGCTCCTCGGCATCTGTCTCGGCCATCAGATTATTGGTCGCGCTGCGGGGGCATCAACGCGGCGGCTCGCCGTTGGTCATCACGGTGCGAATCACCCAGTGCGCGATCTGCCGAGCGGAAGTGTCTATGTCACCGCACAGAATCACGAAGTTGAGGTGGTGGGCGAGACGCTCCCAGTTTCGTCAGGCTTTGAGGTGAGCCAGATCAACCTCAATGACCACTCCGTTGAAGGGTTGCGGCACACCAGCCTTCCGATTGAGACGGTGCAGTATCACCCGGAGGGTTCGCCAGGGCCGTTGGACGCAACGCCAGTCTTTGATCGATTCGCACGTGCGATTGAGGCGCGTAGATGAGCGGCGTGCGACCAGCGACGCCGAAGAGCGTTCTCATCATTGGGTCGGGCCCCGTGGTGATTGGGCAAGCGGCGGAGTTTGACTATGCAGGGACACAGGCGTGCCGTGCGCTGCGGGCGGAGGGGATTCGCACCATTCTGGTGAACTCCAATCCTGCGACGATCATGACCGACCCATCCGTCGCTGACGCCGTATATCTGGAGCCGCTCACCGTTGAGGTGATTGAACGCATCATCGAACGTGAGAGGCCAGAAGGTCTGCTCGCAGGGCTCGGCGGACAGACGGCCCTCAACCTCGCCGTTGCACTCTCTGAAGCTGGTGTCTTCGAGCGACATCCGATTCGCCTCCTTGGCACGCCGCTTGCGGCGATCAAGGCGGCGGAGGATCGCGAGCTCTTCAGAGCAATGTGTGACCGCATCGGTCAGCCAACGGCGCCGAGCGCGATTATCGAAGGAGAGACGCAGGAGGCACGCGACGCGGCGGCGAAGACTGCACTGGCGCAGATCGGACTCCCAGCGATCGTGCGACCCGCCTTCACGCTCGGTGGGACCGGTGGCGGGATCGTGGTGACGGAAGAGGAGTACTGGGAGCGTATTCGGAGCGGCCTCCGCTCAAGCCCCATAGGTCAGGTCATGGTGGAGCGCTGCCTCGTCGGCTGGCAGGAGATTGAGTACGAGGTGATGCGCGATTCGGAGGGGACGTGCATTGCGGTCTGCTCTATGGAGAACGTTGATCCGCTCGGTGTACACACGGGCGATAGCATCGTGGTTGCTCCCGTGCAGACGCTCCCCGATCCCGTGCATCAGCGGCTGCGCAGCGCCTCGCTCGACATCATCCGCGCGCTCGG
>JBEDBF010000009.1:0-20670 GCA_041177405.1 Chloroflexota bacterium
CTCGTCAGAAGCTTGTTGCTCCCCGACTCAGCATTCCAGGGGAGTGTGTATGAGCGCAAGGTGAAAGAGATCATTCAGGCGATCCGGCTCACCAAAGAGTTCCCTGGTCGCGTCGGCAAAGAGAAGGTCATCGCGAAGTACCTCAACAACAACTACTACGGTTCGCGCGCCTACGGAATCAAGGCAGCTGCAGCCGAGTACTTTGGGATTAACGACCTCTCTCTCCTCACCCTAGGGCAGGCGGCCCTGCTCGCTGCAATCCCCCAAGCACCGAGCGAGTACGACTTGCGCAGCGTCGCCGTGCGTGACGCCGAGGGGATTCTGCGGGTCCCACTCGACGCGCCAGTGGCGCTCCGTCGCACCACCGTGCTGAACCTCCTTCGTGATGCTCGCAACGATGGCATTCAATTGGAGGATCCAGCCGTCTCCGACGAAGAGATCGATGCTGCGATCTCGGAGAGCATCACGCTCATCGAACCGCCGCTGCGCAAGGTGCGAGCGCCGCACTTCATCAACATCGTTCGTGAAGCCGCCGCCAGCGTCGTCTGTCCAGATGACCCTGCCGTCTGCACAAAGCTAGATACCGATGGCTACAAGATCACAACAACACTCGACTGGAGCATGCAACAGAGCGCAGATAAGTGGGCCGCCGCCGTCCTCTCCGCGGACATCGTGGATTACAAGCCGTACCTCCGAAGTCTCGGTATTCCAAAGCCAACCGACTGGCTGAAAAAGATCAGAGGCTCCAACATCCACAATGCGGCGATCGCCACCATGGATGCGCGCACGGGTGACATCCTTGCGTACACCGGATCTGCCGACTACTACGCAAGCTCCACCTCACCTGCCTTCCAACCGCAGTACGACGTGCTGAAGGCGTATCGACAGCCGGGCTCGGCAATCAAGCCGATCATCTACGCATATGCACTTCAGGAGAGATCGATCACCCCCGCCACTCTCTTCATGGACGTCCCTGTTGACTTTGGCGAAGGGTGGACACCTGGAGAGTGGGATAATCTTGAGCGCGGCCCTGTTCGCATGCGTCACGCCCTCCAAGGATCCCTGAATATCCCTGCGGTCAAGACCGCTCTGCGGACTGGTGCAGACCGGATCTGGAACGATATGCGGAACGGAGTCTTCAAGTTCCTCGGTGATGACAACTATGCGGGCGCGTCCATTGCGATCGGCACACTTGAGTCCCGCTACGTTGATGTCCTCTCGGCATACGGAGCTCTTGCAAGTAAGGGTGATGCGGTGCCGCGTCGCTACGTGCTGCGCATCGAGGACCGCAACGGCGAGCTCATCTGGAAGGCGTCGAACCCTGACAACGAGCGCCGTAGCGTCATGGAACCAGCGGTGGCGGAAATCGTGACCGACATCATCGCGGCAAACACCGACCCTTCGCAGAATCCAGTCTGGGCATCGCGTCGCCTCATTGCTGAGAACGGAAAGCGCCGACCAGCCACCATGAAGACAGGGACAACCGACCAGGCGAAAGATCTCGCCGCGTTCGGCTACCTTGCCGCGCCATCTGACCCTGATGCTCCACACCTTGTGACCGGAGTCTGGACAGGGAACTCAGACGCCTCCCCCACCACCGTCCTCTCGCTCTCGGCGGCTGGTGGTCTCTGGCAGTCGTATTTCACGGAGATCTCACGCAACCTTCCGATCGCCCAGTTCCCGGCTCCAGAGGGTGTTGAACAGATCACCATTGACGCTCATACCGGCGAGCTCCCAGGCCCGTGCACCACGCTGACCATCTCCGAATACTTCCTCCCTGGCACCGCACCAACAACTTCATGCAGTAGCTACCGCACACTTGCGATCGATCAGGCAACGGGCCTCCTCTGGGACAGCGGATGCGCAGGCCCGCAGATCAACAAAGAGTTCATGGACCTCAGTCTTCTCGAGAGCGAATGGCCCACATGGCAGGCGGCGAACATCGAGTGGGCGGAGCGGGCGCGGCAAGGGATCAACGTCGAGGGTGGCGCCAAGCTCGGCAAGACAACCTATTTCTATGAGTCGTATTGGCGGCCACTCGGCAACACCTGGGGCGGAGAGATTGCGCCGACGCGCTCCTGCCTCTCCCCTCTTCCGCTCCCCTAAAAGAGCGCGATCGTCACCCCGTCGCGACCCGGCGCGTCCGCGTCTCTCACCTCACGGACCTCCGGGAGCTCTCGCAGGCGACGTCGTACGGCATCACGCAAGGCTCCAGTGCCAACTCCATGAATAATCTCCAAGCGCTCGCCCCCAGAGAGGAGTACGGCATCAATTCTTGACTCGAGGGCTGCAATTGCATCCTCCACTCGAGCCCCGCGAAGATCAAGGCGTGCAGTTGCATCTGGCGAGACTGCTGGTCGGACTACAGCCGTAGGGCGAGCAACCCTTCTCCCAAACGTTGCAGCAATATCGTGCGCTTCCACGCTGATGCGCATCGAGCCGAGTGCGATCATGAGTCTCCCGTCACTCAAGAGCTCGATCACCTCGCCGCGCGCACCGCTCTGCAACTGCACCTCGTCACCAAGTCCGGGCGTTTCGGCTGCGGCCCCAAGGGAGAGCGACGCCGCTACGGTGTTGGGCCGGGCGTTCAACCCTTCCCGAAGCGCATCACTCGCATCTTGCACCGCAGGGGTGAGCGCTCCGTCACGCAGCGCGGCACGTAGTCGTTCTACCTGCATGAGCAGTTGCTCTGCCGCCGCAGTCGCCTCAGCACCCGCGCGCTCTCGTGCATCGCGCAACTCCTCTTCTGCGCGATTCCGTAACTGAACTGCCTCCTGCAGTGCCTCCTCGGCGCGACGCTGCAGGCCCTCTGCGACTTGCTGCGCTTCACGTGCCACCTCACGTGCAGTCGCTGCGGCCGTGAGGGATGCGTCGAGCGCAGCCCCCTGATCGCTCCGCCGCGCCTGTCCCGATGCGAGTAGGTGGGCAGGGAGACCGAGTCGTTCCGCAATCGCGAAGGCTTGCGAGCCACCCGGCGTGCCAACGATAAGTCGATATGTCGGTCGCAGGGTCACAAGATCAAACTCAACCGCGCCGTTAACGACTCCATCGGTAACATGGGCGTACTGCTTCAGTTCCGCATAGTGACTCGTCGCGAGCAGACGAGCCCCGCGGAGGCGGAAGTCATCAATGATCGCTGCAGCAAGCGCCGCCCCTTCTGCAGGATCCGTACCTGCGCCCGCCTCATCAAGGAGGATCAGATCGCCCGCCTCTGCGTGCCGATGGATGCGCAGGATGGAGGTGAGGTGCCCTGAGAACGTGGAGAGGCTTTGTGCGATTGACTGATCGTCCCCAATGTCTGCCCACAGTCCACCCGTTGGCGGAATCCCGGAGCCAGCGCCCGCGGAGATTGGGAGCCCCGCATGATGCGCCGCGATCAGGAGTCCCACCGTTTTGAGGGCAACGGTCTTCCCGCCGGTGTTCGGCCCTGTGATGAGAAGGACCCGCTGCGCGGCGTCGAGCTCAAGATCGATTGGCACAACCGTCCCGAGGAGAAGAGGGTGACGCGCCTGCCGGAGTGAGAGCAGATCATCTGACCGCGTCGCAGCAAAGTTCCAATCGGCCTCCGCCGCGGTATCGGCGGTGGCCCGAGCAAGATCCACATCCGCGAACAGCGCACAGGTAGCGCGCAGTGCATCGACCTCGCTACCAACCAGCGCACTGAGGGTGCCGAAGATACGCGCCTCCTCCGCTGCCACCGCCGTCTCTGCCTCACGCGCAGCGTTCCCCAGCTCCACCACTTCAAGTGGTTCAATCCAAATGGTCTGCCCGGTGGCGCTCGTGTCATGCACAATTCCCGGCACCTTTGACTTTGCCTCCGCACGGACCGGCAGGACATATCGGCCGTTGCGGAGCGTGACAATCGGCTCTTGTAGGTGAGGGCTGTACGCCTTCGCGTGTGCAAGGCCTTCTAGTCGTGTACGCAAACGCTCAAGCGCGTTGCGGTGGTTGGCTCTCAAGCCACCAAGGAGCGGCGATGCGGTATCAGCGAGCGTCCCGTCTGGCAGGAGCGCCCGCTCAAGCTGCCCACGAAGGCTTCTGCAGAGTGCGATCTCTTCTGCCACGCGTCCGAGTGCAGGCCCGCCCTTGGCGAGCTCGCCCTTGAGCCGCTCGGCAACGCGCAGTGTCTCGGCAACGGTCAAGAGCGCCGTGCCGTCAAGAACACCCCCCTTCTCTGCGCGATCAAGCGCCGGACGCAGGTCGGCGGCGCCTCCTACGTGTGGATCCTCGCCGTGCTGTCGGAGCACGGTGATCTCTTCCGTGAGTTCACGCCGACGCGCCGCCAACGGATCTCCGAGCGCTGGCCGAATGGCGAGCGCCAGCTCACGAGATGGTGCGAAGGCACATCGAGCGGCGATCAGCGAGAGGAGTGCGCCCCACTCAAGGCGCTGAAGCGAGCGCTCGTCGTACGGTGGTCGAACCTGATTCATTTCGCCGCTATGGGCGCAAGATCTGCTGCAGCTCGCTCGGCAGGCTGGCACCAGCGAGCGACCAGAGGAGCGGGAATACGGTGTCGCGCAAGAGTCCCGCCCCCTGCGATCCTTGGGCAGCCTGGGCCACGTCCACGAGCGGAGCGGGGAGCCCACTCACCCCTGTCAGTGCCTGCAGCAGGAAGAGGAGGGCGCTGAACATCAGTAGTCCCTGCAGTAAACCGAGTAGCGCCCCAAAAACATCGTCGACCAGGCCGAGACGAATCGTGCGCAGGACTCCGCGAAGCAGGTTCCCGAGTAACCAAGAGAGAAGGCCGAGGAAGATCCACGATGCGCCAACCAAGATCAGCAGGCTGATCAACACGTCATCAGCGTCAGGGAAAAGCCGTGAGATTACATCGGCGAGCGGGGCGCGTCCCTGCGCTGCAAGAAAGATTCCTGCAACTGCTGCAAGCGTTGAGACGATCATGCGAGCAGCGCCAGTGCGCCACCCGGACCAGGTGGTTAGTACCACGCCAAACAGGATCACCGCATCGGCGGCCACCGCAAGGCTCATTGCGTTTCGGCGCCGCGCACCCGCGTTACATAACGCTTCCCAGCGCTCGCCACAAACAGATTCAGCTGTTCGAGAATCGTCTCATCGAGCTCGGTAGCGGCCGCTGGCTGGAAGGTGAACCGAAGCCCAATCGATCGCTCGCCGGCAGCCATGCCGGCTCCGGAGAAGAGATCGAAGAGCTCAATGCGGACAGCGATCGGAACGCTCTCCCGGGCGAGCGCCATCAGGTCGCCCACCGAGACGCCCGCAGGCGCGGCAAGCGCAACGTCACGCTGGACCGGAGGAGTGGTCGGCGGGAGTACCACTTGGCGCACCTTCGGCACTCCTGCGTTCAGTCCGCGCAGCGCAAATTCGGCAAGGATCAAACGTGGCGACTCACGCCACTCCGGCGCGCCTGGGTGCAGCTCACCCAGCAGTCCTGCAGCTCCATCACCCCCGATACGCGCAGCGCGACCTGGATGCAGCAGCGCACTATCTCCGTCCGCCAGCTGAGCGTATTGCGGTGCGGCGTCTGCAAGCCTCGCAAGCGACGTGATGACCCGCTTCAGTTCATCGAGATCCCACGCACGTGGGATGCCTCCCGGCGCCGCTGCGCCCATCTCTCCCCACACTGCGAGCGCAAGTCGCGTCCACTCTTGGGGGCCACCAGTCCCACCACCGTATCCGCGCCCTACCTCAAAAAGTGCACCGCTCTGCGCGCCATATCGAAGGTTTGCCTCGGCGCGGTCGACCAGACTCGGCAGAATTGAGCGTCGGAGTCGGTCGTGATCTGCGGAGAGCGGATTTGCAAGCAACAGAACCGTGCTGCTCGCAGACCCTTCGCTCTCGGCCAGCGCGCCACTGACCAGGCCCACTGGCTCCGTATGTCGTTCACTCAGCTCCTCTGACACCAGTGCGTGGGTGACCACTTCGCTCATGCCAAGCGCGGCAAGATGCGAGCGCAGACGATCTCGCAGTGTTGTTGGTTGCGGTCGGTAGCGGGGAAGGTCGCGCCCCGGAAGCGTTGGTGGGATCTGGTCGTAGCCATAGAGCCGAGCCACCTCCTCCGCGATATCCGCCTCAAACTCAATATCGCGCCTCCAAGCTGGAACGGTCGCAACCAGGAGGCTCCCCATCTCAGCCTTGACTTGACGCGTCCGTGTCACCTGCACCGACGTGTCGGCCGCAGCCTTGGTACAGGCGATACCGATGGCCGAAAGTAGTTTCGTCTGCGCATCGCTCGACAGCTCGACCCCAATCAGTGACCGAACCCGGGCTGGTCGGAAGGAGAGCGCCCGCGTCGTTCCGATCGCCTTCGGATCGCTATCGAGTGCGCCTGCCCGTACGCTCCCGCCAGCCCAATCGCTGATCAGCGCCGCCACCTGCTCGGCGGCAATCGGCACAAGATCGAGCTCTTGCCCGCGCTCAAACCGATGCGAGGCTTCGGAGCGCAGGCTGTGCCGCTGTGCGCTTCGACGAATCGAGGTTGGTGCGAAGATGGCGCTCTCAACGATCACGGATGTGGTCTGATCCCCCACTTCACTTGACGCGCCGCCCATGACCCCCGCCAGGGAGAGGGCACTGCGCTCATCCGCAATGACCAGATCACTCACGTCAAGCGTTCGCGTTACGTGATCGAGGGTCTCTAGGCTCTCACCGCCCTTCGCTCGTCGCACGCGGATCTCTGCGCCAACTGCGCCTCGATCGAAGGCGTGCGTCGGCTTGCCCAGCTCGAGCATGATGTAGTTCGTGGCGTCGACCACATTCGAAACTGAGCGGAGTCCCGCCGCCTTCAGACGCATCTGCACGGCATCTGGGGCAGCCCCGACCGTGACGCCATCAACGGCCCGCAGCACGACTCGAGGCGCAAGCGTTGCGTCTTCCACGGTGAGCGCGAGATCTTCATCGATCCTCGCCCCCGACTCCGCGATGCGCCGAGCCCGGTATTTCACTGGAGCACCGGTGATCGCACTCACCTCACGTGCAAGGCCGAGGATTGAGAGAAGGTCGCCGCGATTCGGCTTCACATCGACGTCAATGACGTCCTCGCCGAGGTAGTCTCCAAGCGCCACTCCGAGCGGTGCCTTTGCGTCAAGGATGAGGATGCCGTCGCCGTCATCGGTGGCATCGAGTTCTGCACCCGAGCAGAGCATCCCCTCGGAGGCGACCCCCATCTTCTCTGCGCGCTCGATCTTGCGGCCATCAGGCATCAGCGCGCCAACAAGGGCCACAGGGACGCGTTGTCCCGCGGCGATATTGCGCGCCCCACAGACCACCTCAAGGATCTGGTCCTTTGCGATGCGAACCTTCGTCAATTGAAGTCGATCGGCGCGTGGATGCGGCCCCACCTCAAGAAGTTCACCAACCACCATCTTGTGCCAGTGTCCGCCCCAGCGCTCGACGCCACGCACCTCGAGGCCACGCAACGTCAGTGCATCGGCGAGTTGCTCAGGGGTGAGTTGGATGTCCACTAGTTCTCGCAACCATGAAAGCGGGATCTTCATCACAGACCTCGCAGCATGCGTAGATCGTTCTCAAGCAGCGCACGCAGGTCCGGGATTCCGTGGCGGAGCATTGCAATGCGCTCCACCCCGAGTCCGAAGGCGAACCCTTGATGCGTCTCAGGATCAATGCCGCCGTTCTCGAGGACGATCGGGTGAACCATCCCGGCGCCAAGAATCGTCATCCACCCGTCCTTTGATCCACTCCATGAAACATCAACGGCAACGGAGGGTTCAGTGAAGGGATAGTAGCCAGGTCGGAATCGAGTGAGCGCATCTGCGCCAAACAACCCACGCGCAAGTTCGTCCAAGATCCCCTTTAGATCGGCGAGGGTCGCACCACGATCAACCAGCAGGCCTTCAACTTGATGGAACTCAAAGCCGTGGCTCGCGTCCACCGCTTCGTAGCGGAAGCAGCGCCCAGGAAGAATGACCCGAATGGGTGGTTCGACCGTACGCATTGTGCGGATCTGTCCGGGAGAGGTGTGCGTACGTAGGAGACGTCCGGGCTCTCGCAAATAGAGGGTGTCCCAGAGATCTCGCGAGGGGTGATCCTCTGGAATATTGAGCAGTTGAAAATTTGTGACGTCATCTTCAATCTCTTGTCCCTCAGCAACCGTAAAGCCGAAGGAGCCCATGATCTGTGCAATCGCAGAGATTGTCTCTGGGATGGGGTGGAGCGATCCAAAGGCTGGAAGCGGACCTGGTGCTGTTCCATCAATGCGCTCTGCGGCGATCCTCGCGGACAGTTCAGCTGACGCCGCAACACTCCGTCGCGCCTCAAGGGAAGCTTCAATTGCTGCGCGCACCTCATTTGCAAGGGCACCAATCTTCGGTCGATCGTCCGCTGAGAGTGCACCAATCCCACGGAGGAGATCGGTGAGCGCACCCTTCTTTCCGAGCAGCGAAGAACCGAGCTCCTCTAGCTCCGCACTTGAATTGGCGGCGGCAATCTTCGCGCTTGAATCTGCTTGAAGAGTACGAAGCTTCTTCTCGAGCGCCGCAAGCTCCACGGCTGCGACCTAGCGGGTCAGGCGCGCTTCGCTACGTCCGCGACTGCAGTGAAGGCCGCAGCATCGCGAACGGCGAGGTCAGCCAACATTTTCCGGTCGATGGCAACGTTGTTGCGCTTCAGGCCGGCAATAAAGACAGAGTACGAGAGTCCGTTTAGTCGAGCGGCCGCATTGACGCGGTGGATCCAGAGTTCACGCATCTGGCGCTTGCGCTGTTGTCGGTCACGTGTGGCATAGGCAAGCGCGTGGAGAAGCGCTTCGCGCGCTGGACGGATGAGCTTGGAACGTGTGCCGCGCCGACCAGAGGCGGCCTCAAGCAGGCGCTTGTGGCGCTTATGCCCCGCTACTCCGCGCTTGACTCGTGCCATGCTCTCTCTCCTTCCCTACGCTCAGCCGCCGTACGGAAGCAGTCGCGAGATCTGATTGTGATGCGTGCGTCCAAGCACCGACTTGCCAGCGTAACGGCGGATGCGGCGCTGCGACTTGATCTCAAGGTGGTGTCCACGCCACGCCATGACGTGGATCGGCTTCCCTGAGCCGGTGAAGCCGATGCGCTTCTGGGCCCCCTTGTGCGTCTTCATCTTCGGCATGTCACTCCCCTTCGGGTGAACTGGTGGTTGGTTCAGGTAGCGTAGCGGAACTCCCCACTGACGGCTCCCGACCCTTTGATTTGGGCAATGCTAGCAGTTGGATGGAGAGGAAGCGCCCCTCGAGGAGCGGGGGGCGTTCAAGCTGGGCCACGTCGGCCAGACCTTCGGTCACCCGGGTGAGGATCGCTCGCCCGATCTCGGGGTGGGTTGCCTCCCTGCCACGGAACTTGACTGAGAACTTGACCCGATCCCCTGCCGAGAGGAACTTATGGGCCTGACGGATCTTCGTCTGGAGGTCGGCCTCCCCAATCTTCGGTGTGCAACGGAGCTCCTTGAGGTCAACGGTCTTCTGCCGCTTCTTCGAATCCTTCTCCTTTTTCTGAAGTTCGTACTTGTATTGGCCGTAATTCAGGTACTTGCAGACAGGAGGAGCCGACGTTGGGGCAACCTCAACAAGATCGAGTCCGCGCTCCTGCGCCTGTCGAAGTGCTTCGTGAGTGGGGAGGACTCCCAGTTGATTGCCGTCTTCATCAAGGACGCGCACTTGCGGTACGCGAATTTGTAGATTGATGCGCAAGTCCTTAATCGGCTACACCCTCACGATCGTCTAGGCCAGACCACACGGAAACCTTCCGTGGGAACCGTCATCGTAGCATCTCAACACGGAGGCGCGATCGGGAGGCTTGGCTCACGAGACGCTTCGTGCCGCAACCTGTGCTGCAAGCCTCGCCGCAAGCGCATCCCAGCTCGTCGCTGCCTCCTGCGTGCCGTCGCGCCAGCGCGGCGCAGCACCGCCCGCCTCAGCCTCCTTGTCGCCGAGGACAAGCATCAGCGGCACCTTCTGCTCTTGCGCGAGTCGAATCTTGTTCTGCATACGGTTTGATGAGTCGTCGATGCTCACGCGGATCCCAGCGCTGCGCAGAATCTTCGCGCCGGCCTCAGCCGCCTCCAGGTGGCGATCCGCAATCGGGATGATCACCACCTGTTCCGGTGAGAGCCAGAGCGGGAGGGCTCCTGCAAAGTGCTCCACGAGGATTCCAATGAAACGCTCGAGCGAACCGTAGATGGCACGGTGGATCGCGATCGGTCGGACACGCTCCCCCGCCTCGTCCACATACTCGAGGTCGAAGCGCTCAGGCAGCATCGCGAGATCTACCTGGATCGTTGCCGTCTGCCACTCGCGACCGAGTGCATCACGAACAATGATGTCAATCTTTGGCGCATAGAAGGCTCCGTCGCCGGCACTGAGGCGCCACTTTGCCCCAGAACGCTTGAGCGCTGACTCAATCATGGCCTCGGCCTTCTCCCAAAGCTTCGGATCGCCGAGCGCCTTTGCAGGCTTGGTGGAGAAGACAAACTCAACGGGCAGGTCAAACCAGCCGTACACGGTGGCAACCTCACCGAGCAGCGCGTCAATCTCGCTTTCGATCTGATCTGGTCGCACGTAAATGTGTCCGTCGTCCTGGATAAAGTGACGCACTCGCGTTAGGCCACTCAAGGTCCCTGAGAGCTCATTGCGGTGCAGCCGGCCGTACTCTGAGAGACGGAGGGGAAGGTCGCGATAGCTACGCGTCTTTGTCTTGTAAATGACGGTGCTCTCAGGGCAGTTCATGGGCTTGAGGCTGAACTCCTCGCCCTCTGATTCAATGATGAACATGTTCTCGCGATAAAGTTCCCAGTGACCCGACTGCTCCCAGAGTCGCTTGCTAACAATGATTGGCGTAGAGATCTCTTGATAGCCCCGAGCATCCTGCAGTTCGCGCATCGCCCCTTCAAGCGTGCGCCAGAGCAGCTGCCCCTTCGGATGCCAGAAGGCACTCCCGGGCGAGACGTCATGGAAAGAGAAGAGGTCGAGGGCCACACCGAGTCGACGATGATCACGCTTCTTCATCTCATCGCGGCGCCAGATGAATTGGTCCAGCTCCTCTTGCGTGTCCCAGCTGGTCCCGTAGATGCGTTGCAGCATGGGGCGGTCACTCTTACCTCGCCAATAGGCGCCAGCAACCGAGAGCAACTTAAACGGTCCAATCTTCCCGGTGCTCTCTACATGTGGACCGCGACAGAGATCCTGGAATTCCCCATGCGTGTAGGTGGTGACGCTCGGCTTTGGATCACCAGCCGCTGCGGCCTTGGCGGCGAGGTCATCCATGATTTCAATCTTGAAGGGTTGACCAGACGCAACGAGAGCGGCGCGCGCATCATCGAACGAGTGCTCGCTGAGCTTGAACGTGTGGTTCGCGGCAATGCTCTTCGCCATCTCCGCTTCGATTGCGGCGAGGTCTTCCGGCGTCAGCGGCCGCTCAAGCAGGAAGTCGTAGTAGAAGCCATCCGTAATGGCTGGGCCGATCCCGAGTTGGACGCCGGGGAAGAGGCGCATCACCGCCTCTGCCATCACATGGGCGGCGGAGTGACGCATGCGTCCGAAGTGATCTCCCGCGCCTGCGTCAAGGAGTTCGTCGGCTGAGCCGCGCGCAGGGGCGGCGAGGAGATCCTCTTCGAGTGCCGCTTGTGCCCCGTCGTCAGCCATTCGTTGCTTCCCTGCCTCCTCGGGCTTCTGGTGGGCGGTACAGGACTCGAACCTGTGACCTCAGCCATGTCAAGGCTGCGCTCTAACCAACTGAGCTAACCGCCCGAGGTCTCAGAGGATAGCCGATACACTCCCCGCCTATGAGTGACGTGAGTGGCGAGCCCCATGGGAGACGATCGGGTCGCGGGCCTCTGATCGTTAGCGTTGGCGATCTCATTGATGAGATCGCCGTTCGCCTCACGGCGCCGTGGCGGCGCGGCAGTGATGCTGCGGCGCAGATCACTCGTCGACGCGGCGGCAGTGCTGCCAACGTCGCCGTTGCGGTGGCCGCTGCAGGGGGTCGCGCCAGATTCCTTGGCGCGATTGGGAGTGATGCCACTGGAGATTCCCTCGAGGCGGCGCTCCGTTCCGCAAACGTTGAGCCGATCCTTCAGCGCGAGGGGCGCAGCCCATCAATCATCGTGGTCGTTGAGCCAGATGGCGAGCGAACCATGCTTCCAGATCGTGGTGTCGCAACCAGCCTCAAGCACCCGGGTCCCACGCTGCTTACCGGAGCCGCCTGGCTCCACGCTCCCGCCTATTCACTCATGGGCGAGCCGCTCGCAACCACCACGAAGCGTCTGCTTCAAGAGGCGAAGAGAGCCGGCATCCCGACTTCACTAGATGCCTCATCGGTCGGCGCACTCGCCGAGTGGGGCCCAGAGGAGAGTCGATCCCGATTCGCTGCGAGTGGCGCAACACATCTCTTCGCAAACGAAGAAGAGGCCGAGTACCTTCATCTCATTCAGCGCCCGATCATCGACGTAACCCTCATCATCAAACGAGGCGCCGGGGTCGCTGAGGTGCGCGCAGACAACGGAGAGATCCTCGCATCGATCGCTGCCGTCCCGTTGGAGGGAACGATTGACTCCACCGGCGCAGGCGACGCGTTCGCCGGCGGCTTCATCGTTGCACGCGCATCCGCCAAATCGTGGGAGGATGCTCTGCACGCTGGACATCACGCGGCTCGGGCGCACCTGCAACGACAGGGAGGGCAATGACGTGCAGTTGAGGGTTTCACGAGAGGTACGAGAGACACTCGCCGCGGGCGGCGCGGTGGTTGCGCTCGAGTCCACGATCACGTCAAGCCTTGGCCTCCCCGCGCCGCATAATCAACACTGCTTCGACCGTGTGAACGCTGCGATCCGTGCGGCAGGGGCTGTACCCGCTCTTACCGGAGTTCTGGACGGCACTCTCGTCGCCGGTGTGGAGCCTGGCGACGAGGAACGGCTCCTGAGCGCCTCTGTAAAGATCGCCGAACGCGACCTCCCCGCTGCGATCGCGCAGCGACTTTCCGCTGGAGTCACCACCGTTTCGGCAACTGTTGCCATTTCGCACTTGGCTGGGATACCGATCTTTGCAACCGGCGGGATCGGTGGCGTACATCGTGGTGCCGAAGAGAGTTTTGACATTTCGTCAGACCTTGGTGCCTTGGCGCGACATCCGGTTGCCGTTGTGAGCGCAGGAGCAAAAGCCTTCCTTGATCTGTCGAAGACGCTCGAGGTCCTTGAGACGCTCGGTGTCCCCGTGGTCGGCTACCAGACGAACGACTTCCCCGCCTTCTGGAGTCGAAGTAGCGGACTCTCGCTGTCGCATCGGGCGGAGAGCCCAGGCGAGATTGCAGCAATGATGCGCGCGGCGAGAGCCATCGGATGGGGCGGCGGGCTGCTGATCGCAAATCCAATTCCAGTCGCGAGTGAGATCCCTGCCGATGAGATCGCGGGAGCGATTGAGAAGGGACTTGCAGCCGCTGCGGCTGATGGTGCGCGAGGACCAGCGGCAACCCCACGAATTCTCGCCGCAATCGCCAGCGCGACCGCCGCGAAATCAATCCCTGCCAACCTGGCGCTCGCGGAATCAAACGCTGCGCTCGCCGCCGCCATTGCGGTCGCGACAGCTGAAGGAGACGCTACGGCGCGCTAGCACCCCCCACGCGCCGTGGTCCGCGCACTATGGAGAGGAGGGCGACCCCTGCGATGCTCACCCCTACTCCGAGGAGCGTGTTCGTGGCGCCGAAGGTGTCCGCAATCGGGCCGACCGCGATGATTGGCACAAAGCTACCGAGGCTCACGAGCATGTTGAGAACTCCAAATACGCGGCCTCGAACCTCGACAGGAAGTTCCTCTTGTAGTGCCGTCTGTGCAGGAATCGCCACGAGCCCATACGCCGCACCGGCGAAGTATGCGATGAAGATCACGGTTGCGAGCGCCGATGCGCCAGGGCCGATCGGCAACCCGCCGATCGAGCTCGCGCCGTCCGATATGACTGCACTGATCGGTTCAGCGAGTGCCAGGAGTGCGAGGCCTGCACCGACACCCAGAAGACCGCCCTCAATAAGTCTCCGACGCGAGACCGCCTTCCCCCAACTGTTCAGCGTCAAGATTCCCGTGACGACCCCAAGGCCGATCGGCAGAACAATGAGCCAGAAGTCACGGGCCTCAAGTCCGAGTGCGTCGGCAACGTAGTCTGGTCCGAGCACACCCATCAGGCCGACAACACTCGCTGCAATCGCAAGGTAGACGAGCGACCACCCAACGGATCCATGTGCACGGATATATCGCAGGCCCTCAACAAGCTCTGATGTGGTTGTGCGTGTGCTGCTTCGCGTAGAGCCGATGAGACCATCGGCATGTGCGCTGGGCGGTGCCGAAGGGAGACCAACACAGAGGAGGCCGGCGAAGAGAAAGAGGACGGCCACAAGGATGATCGAAGCCTCAGGCCCTGCAATGCGCACCACCGCCGGTCCAATGAGCGCGAATCCAAGCGCGAAGGCGGCGTTCAACGTGAACGTGAAGAGTCCGTTCGCTGACGTCAGCTGATCCCGACGAACGAGCAGCGGAATCATTGCAAGTTCAGCTGGAGCGAAGATGGTGGTCATGAAGCTCGCGAAGATATTCAAGAGCAGGACGACGCCGAGTGCATCCACACTGCTGAGCATCATGAAGAAGGCGACGGCGCGCGTAAAGTTCGCGACAATGAGCACGAGTCGCTTGTCGAGTCGATCGACCCAGACTCCCGAAATCGGTGAAAGGGCGACGGCAGGGACAAGGAAGCTCAAAAAGAGCAGGCTCAGCGCCGAGGTAGAACCGCTCCGCTCGGCCACAAGCACGGTCAGCCCGTAAAGTACGACGTTGCCGCCGATCTGCGTGAGGAGTTGGGCGATCCAGAGTCGCAAAAACGCTCCGTTTCGGAGCACCCCGACGTCCGGGGGTCGTTGAAAGTCAGGAATCTCCTTCGTGATCTGCGGATCGCTCACGCTCGCTCCTTCCTTTTTCCCATACCCCAATGGTGCCCCCGGCCGGAATCGAACCGACGACGCCCGCCTTAGGACGGCGGCGCTCTATCCACTGAGCTACGGGGGCTCAACGAGATGGTAGCCCAGCCCCGCGTGGGAGAATACGCAGATGGAACCGTTCGGGATCACCCTCTACCTGCGACCCGATTGCGAACTCTGCGACGAGGCGCGGGGCGCCCTTCATGATGTGCTCGCAGGCTCCCCTCTCCTCCCCGCTGTTCGAGAGGTCAACATTGAGCAGGACCCGATCCTCCATCAACGACTCCTCACTGAGATCCCTGCAATCGAGTACCACGGCGCGCTGCTCGCACACGCGACAAGTCGGTTGCGGATTCAGAACTTCCTCGAGCGGCTACAGAAGGACGCGTGAGCCGTGTCTGAGATCAGCCTTCTCACCGCGCTCCTCGCCGGTGCGCTCAGCTTCCTCTCCCCGTGTGTGCTCCCACTCGTCCCCGCGTATCTCGGCCGACTCTCCGCATTAAAGAGCAGCGAGTCACCAGTGCTCCACGCCATGCTCTTCGTTGTCGGATTCACCTTGCTCTTCACCCTACTCGGTCTCGGCGCGGCGTATGCCGGCGGTGCACTCGCCGGGCTCCTCCCCGCGATCCAGCTTCCGCTTGGAATCGCGGTGATCGCTGGTGGACTCCACCTTGCAGGGCTCATACGCATTCCACTGCTCGATCGAAGCGCGGCACCACGAGTGGTGACCGTCGCGGGTCGCTTTGGCAGTCTGCTCCTCGGACTCGCGTTCGCCGCGGCATGGACACCGTGCATTGGCATTGTCCTCGGATCAATCCTTGCACTTGCCGCAACATCAAACGATCCGCTCGGCGCAGCTGCGTTGCTCATCAGCTATAGCGCAGGTCTTGGCGTCCCATTCGTGGCGATTGCGCTCGCTGCAGAGCGCGGTGAGGGTCAGGCTCCTCGAATCCTATCGACGCTTCGCCGAGGCACGCGCGCCGCAGGTCGAATCGGCGGAGCCCTCGTTGCGCTGATTGGCGTCGCAATCTCAGCGGGACTCCTTCCCCTATTCGCGCGCTATCTCCCCGGGCTCCCAGGGCTGTAGCCATGGCAGTGATAGGTCCATTCCCTCGTCGCGTTCTAGGTCGAATTGCCGTCGTTGCGCTCGCTGTAGGTGGTGTCCTCGCCCTTGCGGGCACCAGCATTCCAGTGACGAGCACTTCAGGTACTGGACTCAACGATCAAGGCCGATACGTCATTGACCCCGACGCAAACGGACCGCTCGTCGGGACCTTTTTCGCCATTCCGAATGAACAACCTGCCGCAGTCGGTGGCACGTTCGGCGACGTCATGAACGCACGGCGCGCAGCGGGCGTTGTTGCGCCACGACTGATTATTGTCGACCTCTTCGCAACATGGTGCCCACCATGCCAACAGGAAACCCCAACGCTCCGATCACTCGACCGCGCCTATCGGGAAGAGGGCCTGCTGATCATCGGGGTCTCCGTGCAAGAACTCAGAACAACCGTGCGGGGGTACGCGGACCGATACAACCTCGAGTATCCGATCCTTCTAGATGAAGGTGGCTCGCTCTTCCGCGCCGCGTTGGCAGGCGGACTGCCAACCAAGATCTTGCTCGACGCGGAGGGGCGCGTTCTCCAGGTTCTCCCGCGCCCACTTACGCCTGAAGATGGGCCCGGGCTGATTGCGCCTCTGCTCCAAACACCGTAGCGTCACTAACGAAGCGCTACTCCGCAATCAATCGAAATCGATCTCGGTCCACTTCGAGTCGACCGAGTGGAGCGTTCAGTTCATGGCTCTGAACGATCAGCCACTCGTTCGCCGCCGCCTCTGCAAAGATGGAGCTCTTCGCATCAACGGAGATCCACGCAGCATCGTCAAACGCCGTCACCCATCGCGGATTCGCTTGCCAGGGGCGCATGAAGAGGTCCCCCATGAAAAGGAGGGTTCGCTCTCGCCCTCGGATGATCGTTGCCTGCGAGCCCGGGGTGTGACCACCGAGGAGGCGCAGCTCAACCTCTGGTAGCAGTTGTCGCTGATGAGCAAACGCCTCAGGCGGCGAGGCAGAGAAGAGGCGTGAGAGGAGCGGTACGTCGTACGCCGCGCGGGCGCGCGCAGAGAGGCTGGCAACCGCGTCAATCTCAGCCTGCGGCGCCACAATCGTGGCCCGAGGGAAGGCTGCGCCTCCGTCGCTCTGTGTGAGGCCACCTGCATGGTCGCGATGAAGGTGGCTTGGAACCACGTAGCGGATGCTCGCTGGGTCTACCGCTGCCGCGATCAACGCGTCGCGTGCGCTCACCGATCGGATCTCATCACTCTCGCGACGTTCACCTGCGGGAATCGCCCCTGTCTCGAGAAGGATCGTCTCTCTTGACGTTCGCACGAGGAGCGTATTGAGGGATTGCAGGAGTCGCGACTGCGCGTCAATCTCGTCTCGCACCAGCGGCTCCCAGGTCGTGCGGGGTACTGGCCCAAAGATCGCGCCTGCGTCACTGCGGAACGTCCCGATCTGCATGAGGTCTACTCGTGTACCGCCTAGGTCAATCGTGCGGACAGGGCGAACGCCGGTCCCCTCCGGGTTCAACATCGTTACGGGCGTTCAGTCTCGCGCCGTGTCGCGTCAAAGTCCACATGGATTGCCGACGCCGTAGGCTCAGTCTGCCCCTGGTAGCGACTGCGCAACTCTTTGCTGCCATACGGCTGATCCACCACGCTCGACATGCGATGGAAGGAGATCTGTCCAATCTTCATTCCTGGATAGAGCGCGATCGGGAGTCGCGCCACGTTGCCGAGCTCCAGGGTGAGATTGCCGACCCAGCCTGGGTCCACGTAGCCCGCCGTAGAGTGAATCAGTAGCCCGAGGCGACCGAGTGACGACTTTCCGTCAAGGCGCCCGAGGAGCGCGTTGCCAACACTGATCCGTTCAAGGGTCTGTCCCAGGACGAATTCGCCTGGGTGCAGCATGAAGCGCTCCCCCTCCGCAACCACCTCAAGATCGGTCAGCTCAGGCTGCTCTGCACGAGGATCGATGTAGCCGTAGCGATTGTTCCGGAAGACACGGAAGGTGCGATCAAGGTGCAGGTCGATGGAGGCTGGCTGCACGTCACGCTCATCAAACGGGCTGACGACAATCTCGCCAGAGGCGAGCGCTGCACGAAGATCGCGATCGGAGAGGACGCTCACGCTTCGCTCTCCACGCTGGCACGCCGGCGGCGCTTACCACCACCAGCACCCTTCTCTTCAACGAGCACGTCGACTTCGCGCTTTAGCGTGGCCAGATCTTCAAATGATTGATACACACTCGCGAATCGGATGTAGCCGATCTGGTCGATCTCACGCAGCGCTGCCATCGCAAGTGCACCAATCCGCGAGGTGGAAATCTCGGTTACTCCGGTGGCACGAATCTGCGCCTCGATCGCCTCCATGGCGCGTTCTGGCGCATCTACTGGGACTGGCCGGCGAGCGAGTGCAGTGCGAAGCCCATCGAGGAGCTTGAGGGGGTCGTACTCCTCTCGCAGGCCAGAGCGCTTCACAACATAGAGGCGCGCAAGTTCGGCGCGTTCATAGGTGGTGACGCGGGTGCCACAGATACGGCACGCGCGACGTCGACGAATGACGCTCCCCTCGTCAAGGTCGCGAGAGTCCACGACCCGCGTATCGGGCTCCTTGCAGGACGGACAGCGCACCCTACCTCCTCATCGCCCCAACAGATTGTGGGCGCAGGACGAGTCTACACACGCCCTAGCGTTACGGAGTGCTCTGCACATGCGCGGACCAGCGACATCGTGAGCGGCGACCGTTCAGCCATGGTCCACGGGGCCCGCGATCGTCTCACAGGCGTGCTCAAGGACGGGGAGGAGGATCGCCAGACCGTCTCGCACGGCGCCGCTGCCCCCTGGCATGTTTACGATCAAACTGCCGCGCAACACGCCCGCAACGCCACGCGAGAGGATCGCCGCGGGCGTTTGAGAGCGTCCCAGCATCCGAATTGCCTCGGGGATGCCGGGTATCTCGCGTTCGAGGAGCGGCTTCGTTGCATCTGGCGTCACGTCTCGCGGTGTCAGCCCTGTCCCGCCCGTCGTCAAGATGACGTTGACACTCCCCGCGCGTTCGCTCAGCAGTGCACTGATCTGATCGCGTTCATCTGGAACCGATGCGCGTGAGACATCCCAACCGTGCGCCTCCATTGCCGCCGCAGCGAGCGTTCCGGAGCGGTCTTCGCGCGTACCAGCAGCGACCGAATCACTAACCGTAACGATGAGCACGCTGCGCTTCTCGTCAGGCATCTCGCCTCCATGAACCACTCGCGCCACCGGACTTCTCCAGAAGCTGCGTCGGACCAATGATCGCACCGCGATCAATCGCCTTGATCATGTCATACACAGTCAGCGCGGCCACCGACGCGGCCGTGAGCGCCTCCATCTCGACTCCAGTCTGTCCGGTACACCGGACCTCACTGCGGATCGCTACCGCACACGCCTCTCGATCTACGGCACAGTCCACCTGTATCAAGGAGAGTGCGAGCGGGTGACAGAGCGGAATGAGTTCGGCAGTGCGCTTCGCTGCTTGAACGCCAGCAAGTTCGGCCGTTCGCAAGACCGCACCCTTCGGCGTCTCTCCACCCTCGATGAGATCAAGCACTTCCATTGAGACTGCGACTCGACTTCCCGCAACGGCGCGCCGATCGGTGATCGGCTTCGCACCGACATCCACCATCGTCGCGCGCCCATCCGCATCAACATGACTGAGGCGTTGCTCTTCCATCCGAAGATCCTAACCCTTTGGCGGCGCTACTCGTCGTACTGCGCGCGAAAGCGGGTGCAACCGAATAGCCGCACCCACCGCGAGCGACCCAACCTCTTCGGGGACGACCCCAAGCGCATCGCATGCTGCGAGCGGTGCGGTCTGATGACTCCCCTGACCACCGGCAAGTCGTACGCGGATCCGACCCGCTGAATCACGATCGAGATCGCCGCTCGACGTGCGCAGCGCGGCGAGCCTCAAGAACGAGCGTCGACCGATTGGGCTCTGCACCTCTTCCTCTAGGACACCCTCAAGCTCAACGCCATACGCAGGCCTGCCCGCGAGGTTCCGAATCAGTGGCAGGAGCACTTCAACGCCAATGACGAATGCGCTGACCGGATTGCCAGGGACGCCGAGGGCGAACTTGGCGCCAGGTGCGCCTGAGCGGCGCTCCCCTACTACGAGTGGTTTCCCAGGCTGAATTGCCGCGCGCCAGGCGATCAAATCAAAGTGCGACTCCAGCGCCGCACCAACGTGATCATGCGCGCCGACACTGACACCTCCTGAGGTCACCAACACATCACACAGGGGACTGAGGCGCTCCACGGCTGCCTGGGTCGCGGCTGCATCATCTCCAACGTTCGTAACTGACACCACCTGCGCACCCTCGCTCATCACCAGTGCAGAGAGCGCAGGACCGTTGCTGTCACGTATCTGCGTCGAACCCGCCGTGTTAGAGAGTTCGTCACCGCTCGTAAGAATTGCAACACGAGGACGCGGATAGAGCCGAAGTTCCCTCGCGCCACTCGTGTAGATGACTGAAAGGAGTGCAGCATCGATCAGTGAACCAGCCTCCGCAAGCTGGTCCGACACTTTCATGTCCTCCCCTCGCCTTCGAATGTGTGCACCGATCGCGAGCGGCGCAGTAAACCAAACGGATGAAGGAAGGGTGGCGGGACTGCGCGCAAGCGGCGCCGAGCCGTGTCGAGGATCTGCTAGGTGGCTCCGCTCCACA